>NZ_JAENWM010000099.1 GCF_016650035.1 Clostridium sp. | reverse complement strand
TTCATATTTAAATCTACCTTTCTGATTATCAACACCCCATTTGTACAATCTTATGAGGTATATTCTACACTATATTTTTGTATGTTTGGGACATAATCAAAAACGGTATACTAAGACATTATCATAAACGGATCATATAAACTAATAAATTATAGTTTTTTTTATTGACATTACAAATATTTAATGCTAAGATTTTCTTTAAAATCAAATATATTATTATTGTGAAGACGGAGATAACTATTTTTATAACCTTCAGTTACAGAGAGTCGATGTTTGCTGAAAATCGATACTGGATATAGAATACAAATCACTCCCGAGCTGCTTATCTGAATAAACTAAGATAAGCCGGTGAGCCCCGATAAAAGGCTTAGGTTTGTAAGAACCGAAAAGAGAGGTATCTTTTTTAAGATACAATAAAGGTGGTACCGCGATTTACACTCGTCCTTGAATTTATATTCAAGGACGAGTTTTTTTTTACAAAATATAATTCCAAAATGGAGGTTTAATATGTTAAACGCAGCAAAAGAATCATCATTAAATCAAGAACTAGAATTTCATCTTTCCGAAATTAAAAAGGCACAGACAAATTTAAAAGGTGTATCTAAAAAAACAGCCCTCATATATAGTGATGTTTTTAGTAACGAATCCCAAAATTCTGTTTATATCAAGCCTGAAAATCTACAAATTACTGGTGCATTTAAAATTCGCGGAGCTTACAATAAGCTTTGTACATTAACCCACTCTGAAAAAGAAAGAGGAGTAATTGCATCTTCTGCGGGTAATCATGCTCAAGGCGTTGCATATTCAGCACAAAAATTAGGTGTTTATGCCACCATTGTAATGCCTAAAACCACACCTCTAATTAAAGTCGAAGCCACAAAAAATTATGGAGCAAATGTAATTTTATTTGGAGATTGTTATGATGAGGCTTTTACAGAAGCAAAGCGATTACAAAAGAAGAATAATTATGTTTTTATACATCCTTTTGATGATTTAGATGTAATGTATGGTCAAGGAACTATCGCTTGTGAAATTATAGAGGAAATAGACGACATAGATTGTATTCTCGTTCCTATTGGTGGTGGCGGCTTAATTGCAGGCATTGCCCTTGCAGCAAAAGCGTTGAATCCCAACATTAAAATAATAGGTGTAGAACCAGAAGGTGCAAAAGCCATGAAGGAATCTATGGACAATAATAAAATAGTCCACCTATCGACAGTTCGCACTATAGCTGATGGTGTGGCTGTTAAAAAACCTGGAACGCTAACCTTTGATATTATAAGAAATTATGTAGATGAGATTGTAACAGTTTCCGATTTTGATATAATGGAATCCTTTCTTCTTCTTTTAGAAAAGCACAAGCTCATTTCCGAAGCTTCAGGCGCCTTATCATTTGCGGGGCTTAAAAAAATACGAGAAAAGGGAAAGAAAATTGCCTGTGTTTTAAGTGGTGGTAATATTGACGTTGTGACAATATCCTCCATGATAGATAGAGGACTGGTTTCAAGAGGAAGGCTATTCTGCTTTAGTATAGAAATGCCAGATATCCCAGGAGAGCTTGTCAAAGTCTCAACAATCCTTGCAAATGTAAACGCCAATGTAGTAAAGCTAGACCACAATCAATTTAAAACCAATGATCGCTTTATGCAAGTGCAACTTGAAATTACTACAGAAACAAATGGTCACGATCACGTAGCTACTATTATTGATGAATTAGACAAAGGGGGCTATAAGGTCCATAAAATATATTAATTTATGGACCAGTAGGTGAAGGCCTTAACCTTCACCCACTGCCTCCTAATATAAAATCTATTTGTCCCACATCAATAAAATAAAGTTCAAGTTAATTACCACATTATTATATTTTTAATACCCTAAAGCATCCATAATAATTAAAGCAGTGTCCTCTATAGCTCTTTGGGTAACATCAATCTTCAAGCACCTTGTTTTTTTCATTATACTTTCTGCATAATCTAACTCGTCTAATATTCTTTCATCATTCGCATATTGAAAACTAGAAGTAAGTCCGTTGTATTTATCCATTCTATGTTGCCTTATTTCAATAAGCACATAGGGATTTATATTAAGCCCTATAATTTTTTTGCTGGGAATACTATATAGTTCTTCTGGAACAGGTACCTCTGGCATTAAAGGTATATTTATCGCTTTTATGCCTTTGTTAGCTAAATACATACATAGAGGCGTTTTTGAAGTTCTTGAAACTCCAATAAGCACAACATCTGCATATTTTAATCCATTATAGTCCCTACTATCATCATATTGTATAGCAAACTCCATAGCTTCTATTCTTTTATAATACTCCTCATCCATATTCCAAATTGCTCCAGGAATATATTCTGGCTGCTTATCTAATAACTTAGCCGCAAGGCCTATTGCTGGTCCTAAAATATTTGATACAATTATTCCTTTTTCTGCACATCTTTGAACTAAAAATTCTTTTACATCTACCATAATTATAGTTGAAACAACCATTGCTTTGCAATTAGTGTCGATTTTGGCAATTAAATCATTAACATCCTCAGCTGTTTTAATATATGGTCTTCTCGTAACTACTGTACTACCTGGAAACTGGCTTGCTACTGATTTAGCTACAAGTTCTGCTGTTTCACCAATTGAATCTGATACCGCATATATTGTTAACACTTTTTTTAATCACCTACTTTCTTTTATATTTTATTATAACATTATTATACCATATAAAAACCATATTTTTCAAAGTATTCCTCTGTGTAAAAATCACTTTTTCTAATTACTAAACTACTATAATGTACGTTGATTGTCTGATATAATTTACCCATAAAAAACAATATAAATACAATTTATATTTAGTAGCTTTATCTACATAAAATTTTATAGTGAACCCATAGGATATAAATGGATTTTAGATAATTTCCAATATATTAGCTAAAAATATGATATAATGTATCTTAATGTCCTATCTATATTTGAAAATAGAAAGCATATTTATATGAATAATTGTTGGGAGTGACAAATAATGAAAAATACAATATTAACACCTAATGGACTTGAAAAATTAGAAAACGAATTAGAGATGCTCACAGGCGAAAAAAGAAGAGAGATAACAGCCGCAATTAAAGAAGCAAAATCACATGGTGATTTAAGTGAAAATGCAGAATACGATGCAGCTAAAGATGATGAAGCAACCAATAACGATAGAGTAATTAAGATTCAAGAATTGATTCGTAACTCTACAGTAGTAGAGGACTACAGTAATGATGGACATTTAGGTCTTGGTGGTCAAGCTGATATTAAATTTCTTGATACAGACGATACTGAAAAAGTACGACTAGTGTCTACTGTAGAGACTAACCCAGATTTAATGAATATAAGTATTGAATCCCCTCTGGGCATGGCAATATATGAAAAGGCTCTTGGAGAAACATGTACTGTTACATCACCACAAGGTAATTACGAAGTTCTTATAGAAAAAATTTACTAGTTATAAAAGTTAATGGATAGTGATATACATCACTATCCATTTTTTTCTATGCCAGTAATTGATTTACAAGAGGACTTACCTTTTTGCTCTCATACTTTCCTTTTAATTTGGGCATAGCAGCCTTCATAACTTTACCCATGTCTTTACTACCACTAAATCCATTTTCTTTGATAACTTCAAGGATAATAGCTTTTGCTTCATCATCAGTAAATTGTTTTGGCATATATACACTAAGCATTTCTATAGCAATTTCTGCTTCAGCTATGCTATCTGCTTTATTAGCCTGTTTCGCATAACCAAGAGTTTCATTTAACTGTTTGATGGTTTTTTCAATAATACTTATTAACTCATCTTCTGCAAGATCTCTCTTTAAATCCATTTCCTTATTTTTAACATCTGCCATTAAAGTTCTCATTGCAGTTAGTCTTATTTTATCTTTACTCTTCATGTATTTAATTACATCATCTTTTAGTGTTTGTTTTAACATATGAATCACCTCCATGCTAATTTTATCACCTTATGGAAAACATAACAAGTGTGAATTGTCTCATTTTCACCAAGCTATTGCTCAATCACCTTTTAATAATGATTATTGCAAATCACTAAGCAACAATCGAAAGTTACTTTCGTTTATATATATTTTATTTATTTGAAACTAAATGCTTTATTTTTAAGTCTAATACACGAAAATGAATATAGGGCACTTATTTAGTGCTCTAAGGGAGGGCTACATGCATGAATGATGAAGATTTAGTTAAGGCTGCTCAAAAGGGAGACGCCGAAGCTTTTTATAAACTTATCTTAAGTTGCAAGGACAAATTATATAATATAGCGTATTGTTATTTAAAAACCGAACAAGACACTCTTGAATCTATTCAAGAGGTAACCTGCAGGGCTTATGTAAAAATTAATAAACTTAAAGAACCTAAATATTTTATGACTTGGATAACTAAAATACTTATTAATTATTGCATTGATGAACAAAAGAGAAAAAACAAAATAGTTAATATTGAAGAACATCAAATTACAAATACTAAAGATGATAATACTGTGGATACCCTTACTCTTGAGTATAAACTTACTCTAGAAGATGCTATAGACAAATTAAATCCTAAGTATAAAGAAGTTATAATTCTAAAATATATTCAGGATATGACAACAATTGATATTTCAAGGGTAATGGCATGCCCTGAAGGCACAATAAAAACCTGGGTTTCCAGGGGTTTAAAACAATTAAAAGAACTATTGAATATAGGCGGTGATTTTAATGTTAGATAATGAAGAAAAACAATTAAAGGAACTTAGTGAGAAACTTAATAATACACCTAAACCTGATTGCATAGATGATTATATTAAACGAGGTATAAATCTAGGGAAGGTTAAAAAGAAAAAGACTAAAATAAGAATATATTCAAATGTAGCTGCATTAATAATTTTTATATTTTTTTCAGCTTCCATCCGTGTTTCGCCAGTTTTTGCTTCTTATATTAGTAAAGTGCCAGGACTTCAGTATTTAGTAAATTTAATAAATTTTGATAAAGGCATCAAAGATGCGGTTGAAAATAATTTTATACAAAATGTAAATATGTCACAGGAACATGAAGGTCTAGTCTTTACTATTAAGGACATAATTATTGATAATTCAAAGGCTATAATATTTTACTCCATTAAAAATAAAACTGATCACAAGTTTGTTAATATAGCTGACATCAAATTAAAGGATGATAATGGAAAAGTTGCGATCATGGGTACTAATTTTGATCTATTTGATAATCAGAATATGATGGATGAAAAGGAGCTACTTGGCAAGGTAGACTTTAATTTTAATGAAGAAACAATAATTCCAGATAGGCTTTTTATTGAAGTTAAATTACAAGATGAAGTTACAAATGAGAGTACCTCACAAGTTAAAAGATATATATTAGCTTCTACCTGGAAATATAATATCCCCATTGATAAAGAAAAGATTGAAAATATGAAAGAGGTTTATAATTTAAATCAAACCATTGAAATTGAAGGTCAAAAGATATTATTTAAAACGGTGACTATTACACCTACACAAATAGCTGCCGAAATAGAATATGATAAGAGTAATTCTAAAAAAATACTTAGGTATGATGATATTGAAATCGTAAATGAAAAAGGGGAAAAATGGGGCACAATAATGAATGGCGTAACTGGAACAAGGAAGGATGATGACCATGAGACATTATTTTTTCAAAGCAACTATTTCACAATGCCTAAAGAACTTTATATAAAGGGCAATGGCATAAAGGCACTAGATAAGGATAAATTAAAAGTCATAGTAGATGTGGATAAAAAAGTCCTATTAAAAACACCCGATGATAAATTAACCCTTAAGTCAGTAACTGCTAGAGGAGGAGAAACTATTCTAGAATTCGGGTTACTAAAGTATGATAATTCAGAAAAAGATAATGGATATATTTTTAAATTTGAATTTGAGGATAGTGAGGGTAATATAATTCATAATATAGGTTGTGGAACTAGCTCAAATATCGATGAACGACAAATTTATTATATTATACCAACAGATAGCAAATTTAAGAATCCTATTTCCCTAATTATAGATGATTACCCATCGCGAATTAATGGTGATTTCAAAGTGCAAATAAAATAAAATTCTTCATAAATACACAAAAACGGGCAACCCTTATGGGTTGTCCGTTTTGCCACTTGCCACGTGGGTGGCACCGGCACTGACAGTGACCACTGCTTTAAACAAATCTCCATCAATTTCAATACTAAGACTCCCACCTTGAAGTTCTAGAATGCTCTTAGCAATTGCAAGTCCGAGCCCAGAGCCTTCGGTATTTCTGGACTTATCTCCCCTTTTAAATCTTTGAAATATCTCACTATTATCAAAATCCATCTCATACGCGGAGATGTTTTTCATAGTTATAATTATATTATTATTCTCCTCTATTAAATCAATATATACTCTAGTTTTAGGCAATGAGTATTTTAATATATTATTTATGAGATTTTCGAATACTCTCCAAGTCTTTTGCCCATCTAAATTAGCATAAACCTTTTCTTTAGGTATCTTAACCTTAAATATTAGTGAAGAGCTATTAATTTTCTCATGAAGCTCTGCTAATGACTGCTGAAGTAGTGCAGTTACATCTACTTTTTCTAAATTAAGTTCCACCGCACCACTGGCCATTTTAGACGCTTCAAATAAGTCATCTATAAGCATTTTTAATCTCTGAGATTTTCTATCTAATACCTCTATATACCCTTTTGCCTGTTGATTTGTTAAATCTTCTTTTTTTAGTAAATCAACATAATTTATAATGGAAGTAAGTGGCGTTTTTAGATCATGAGACACATTAGTTATAAGTTCAGACTTAAGTCTTTCACTTTTTATCTCATTTTCCAAAGATTTTTTAAACCCAGCCTTCATATTATTTATGTTATGTGCTAGTTTAAAAAGGTCGCCTGCACCTTTTTCTTTTATAGTATAATTTAGATTTCCTGAAACTATTTCTTCCGTTCCCTTTAAAATATTTCCAAAAATTCTCATTATATTAAATTCATAAATTGATATAAATAAC
Source organism: Clostridium sp. (assembly GCF_016650035.1). Classification (GTDB taxonomy): domain Bacteria; phylum Bacillota; class Clostridia; order Clostridiales; family Clostridiaceae; genus Clostridium_AD. The sequence continues at coordinate 6,062 of NZ_JAENWM010000099.1, read as the reverse complement.
AAGTAAAATATTACATATGCTATTGATATTATTAGTACTATTAACGATCCGGACATTACTGCTATAAATGCTACTAGTATTGCTACGCCAACTAACAAAGTAAGTATAATAATACTTCTTACTTTAAACTTAGTACTTTGAGTAAGTGGACTCTCCTTCATATGTTTAGATAATTTATTAAAGATACATTGTTTTGCTTGTTCTCTAAACTCTTCTTTATTCTTATATAAATTATATGCCACCATAAAATTTATAATAAAGTAAAACATGTAAATAGCCATAATAGTAAGTATGTAAATATGCATATAATTATATGGTTTATAGAAAAACGTTACTCTTCTTGCATAAACACTCATTATGAGTGAGTAAATTACAAATATAAATATCCTCAAATCTAAGGGTACTTTATTGTACCAATTTATTAGTTTTTCAATAAGCGGCATTTCTTCTTTCTTTTTCTTAAATATATATGTTATCATCAGAAGTACTATAATAAATGACACAACGCCTATTACAGCCTCTTTTATAATTCTCTGTCTTACAGAATTATAATAAATATAACTGGTATATATATCGCTACTTTTTTCTATGTCCTTTGGAATAATAAAATATGCCTTACCGCTATTACCTAACCAATTATTTTTTATACTGTACAATGCATTGTTTTTTATATATAAATCTATATCTGAAACGTTTACTAAGTTCGTATCTATGTTTTTACCACTTGTTATGTAATATTTTATTAAACTTTTTTCCTTTACAGCATTTTTAATATCTTCATAGTCTTTTGTTTTATATGCTGCTATTTCCTTTTTCAAATCCTCTTGTGTTTTTGTGTTTTCCTTTCTAAATTCAGCAAGCTCTCTGTCTTTTGCATCTGTTATCCTAATAGTCTTTTCCTTATTACCCGCTTGTGCTGCTGCTAATAAATCGCTATCATACTTACTGTTTATTTCATATTCTCCGTTTGTAATATTTGAATCATACTCAGCTTTAGATGATATTAGTTCCTCTTTTGTCACCTTTTCATCATCTGATTTACTAGAATAATCTTTATATACTCCATTAAGTGCTTGTATATTATTAAAATATGAAAATAAATCAGTTTTAAATTCTATGCTAGTAAAATATGGCTCTGTTCTCAAATAATTTTTGTTACTCATAACGTCCGCTACTGACAGTCTTGAAAGACCAAACATATATGCACATATAATAAAAGCCACAATATATACATATTTATTTTTCGATTTTATATCCAATGCCCCACACCACCTTTAGATATTTAGGTTCCTTTGGATTTATTTCTATCTTCTCTCTTATTCTTCTTATATGTACTGACACAGTATTCTCACCATTGCAAAAGGATTCCCCCCAAACTCTTTCATATATCTGTTCAATGGAGAATACCCTACCCTTGTTTTCCATTAAAAGTTCCATTATCCCATATTCAATGGCTGTAAGACTCATTTCCTTTTCATCTACTGTTACCATTTTTGAGTTTTTATTTAATATAAGGCCGCGTACATTTATCTCATGTTCCTTAACTTTATAGTCTCCAAAATTTGTATATCTTCTAAGAGAAGACTTAACTCTAGCTATAAGTTCCATTGGATTAAATGGCTTTGTTATATAATCGTCTGCTCCTATATTAAGACCTAATATTTTGTCCGTATCCTCCGATTTAGCTGAAAGCATTATTATTGGGATGTTTCTAGTCTCCCTAATTTTAAAAGTGGTTTTTATCCCATCCATTCTAGGCATCATTATATCCATTAATATAAGATGAATTTCTTCTGTTTTTAAAATCTCCAAGGCTTCGATACCATCTATAGCTTGGATTACTCTTATTCCTTCATTTTTTAAATATATCTCAATGGCTTCCCTTATCTCGTATTCATCATCTACAATTAAAACGTTTTGCATAGTTATGATAATCACCCCTTACCTGTATTATACATGTTATTAGGAAAATCACACTATTACCCCTTTTTCATAAAGAATGAGAATGCGTCCTTGTCAAAACCATTGGATCTAGTTCTAACATTTATATTTCGAATATGATAAACATCATCATTATAATCTTTTGCTTGATTGTCAACTATATAGGCGTAATCGTAGTTTCCTTCTTTTACCCATTTCATGAATACATAGGTATGCGTAGGAAACCCACTTGTGCCACCATTGTTATCTGTGGTAAAACATATATCTCCAGGCGTTAAGTTTTCATAATCGCCTCGTTTTTCAAAACCCTTTTCCATAAATATAGATAGAATTTGTTCTGTATTACTTGTTTCCTTAGGGACATCAAAATTATTCCGCCTTAAAACTTCAGCTATAAAATAAACACAAGTATTTGCTGAACTACCTTCATTTAAATCTATTGCCGCACCATAGACCGCTCTCCGATTATTTTCACTCTGTAAGAAATTATATATATCTTTAGTTGCATAGGAATTACTTGATTTTATATCTAATTTGTTAATTACTACTATACTTATTATCACTAGAACAAATACCCTGAACCACACTTTTTTCATTTAAAATTCCCCCTTCAGCATCACTAACTATAAATAATTATACAAGCAACATATTACAAATTAACTATCATAATTATTACAAATTTATTAAGAAAATTAAATTGAATACTCATAGATGTTTTTTTCTTTGGATATTGGACTCCAATAATTAGTCTAAAAAAGGATAAGGCAGTTTATAAATTAAACTGCCTTATCCTTTTTTATTTTAATATCATGTAACTTTCATGTCCCCTTAACCGGATTATTTGTTTTTATACTCATTTTCTAATTTAGAAAATATGTAAGATATTACTAATGCAATTATCCCTACTACCAGGAATACTAATGTCTTAATTATAAAGTCGAAGGAATAGAAGTCTACAATCATTAATTTAACACAAGTTATAAGTGATAATATTAAACCGTATTTCCTTAATTTGGAATTATTTACCTTAAAGCCTATGAATACACTACCTAGCGCAACTATCATTAGTGAAATACTAAGCATTAATTGTTTGACTTCATACACTATATCCACTATAAAGCACAATCTAACCACTATATAAGTTGATAAAAATGCATAGATTAAAGTTTTATTGTTACTTAGTCTCTTAGTATCTATATAATCTTCAGTTAACATGGATACTAAAATGTAAACTGTAATTGCAATAGATAAATAAAATTCTGTTGTACCTACTAAACCTGCAAGTAAGCCAACTACTACCATCAGGCACAAGCTCACATAATTCATGCTTTTTATAGTATCATGTCTCAATATATCCACTTTGTTTATTATAACTGTGTAAATAATACATATAGCCAATGATATAAACACTATATATAATTCTATATCATAAAGTGAATCAGTGTATGCTATCATGCTCTGCACCCACCCTACTATAGCTAACATGTAAAAATATTTAAATATTATAACCCCTAATGTATTTTTAAGCTCTTTACTACCATATAAGATTCCAGCAAATAGTACTAGATAAACTACACTAATAGCTTCCTCTATAGTTATAAAGTAACCTAATATACATAGTACTATTAAACCTATTAAAGTATATTTTAAAATTTTATTCTTTTCTTTAATAAATAACAGTAATGTACCCCCGGTCAATAATGCTAAACATATAATATAACTGTCATATTTCTCAAAACCCATGTTTATAATTATAAATAAGGATGCTAATACAAAACCTGTATAACCAGTCCATCTGGCTTCTTTTTTTACTGTTAATAATATTGAAAGCCCTATTACACAATATACACCTAGAGGTAAATACGGAACATATGAACTAGTGAATAGTCCCAGTGCAGATAGTGGATATACAACTGATGTCACTAGCGGATATATTGCAAAATACAGTAATAATCCTATTGAGCTCAGTAAATTATTACCTTTTGCTGTACAAGTTATAACATATTGCACACTATACACAATAGTAGTTATTATTAAAAGAAGCACCAACACATTTTTATCAAGATTCACACCAATTATTAATGTGGAAACTAAAGCCAATATTGATGTATAAAATTCAAACGGTATGTTTATGTCCCTATTTTTAATATCTTGAAGAGGAAAATATATATTCATTACATGTATAATTGCAAGTATTACAACAAGAATATAAGATTGTTCTATTGATATTTTATCTATAGGTACTAAACATATATAGGCACCTACTAAAGTTACAATTCTAAGTAAATTGGATTCTTTTCTATAACTCAAATATATTGCTCCACCAGTTATAATTGTTGTGATAACTAATGCAAAGATACCAGTTATATTGTCTAATACTAAATAATTTATTATCACTGCAATATATAGTCCGGATATTCCCAGTGCCGTTATACCTTTAGAAAATTTATAGTTTTTCTTACTAAAGTAAAACTCTGAAGAAAGTAAAATTAGAATAGATACTAAAAATAAGACTATCCCCTTCATCTCATTTGACAGGAAGTTTACATAAACATATCTTCCAAATGTAGTAAGCGATATCAAAATTAAAATTATACCAACCAAATTTAATGCACTTACCCCCAATTTCAAGCCTTTTTCTCCTGTTTTCTTACTTTCAATTGATTGCTTCTCATATAAAGTCACATTTTCTACAGACTCTAAATCCTTACTATATTCTTGTGATTTTTTTTCATTTATAGCTTTTTCACTAGACATATTAGTTTTCGTTTCTAAGTTAAGTAGCTTACTTTCTAAGTCTTTTGCTAACTTAAATAAATCAGATATTTCCGTAACTAATCCTAAATTTTTAGCATCATCCATAATTGCAAGTGTACTTAATCTTTTTTTTATTATAGCAAACTCATTTCTAGCTATACATGGCATTGCAATGTTTTTATTATTAACCTTATCTATTAGGTGTTTGTTTTCTAAGTAAACTAACTCTTTTTCTTTTCTCTCTACAGTTTCTAAATCTAACAATATAAGACGAATTTCTTTATTTGTCTCCTCTTGTAATCTTAGATACTCATCAATACCCCTCACGTTTAATCCCCCCTAGTGAATAATTTATATATATGTATTATAACATGTGTTTCTATAAATTCTATTAGCATTATTCCTCTTATATAAATTTTAGTGCTTTCTTTATCCTCTTCAATTAAAAAGAAACTACCGAAAATACATTTCCGTAGTTCCTTTGATTTAGGTCTTAAATGTGATAATCACCTTTCATTACCTAGTTATTTTTTACCATTAAAAAATTTGTTCAAGAATCCTTTTTTGGTGTTCTTTTCTTCTTTTAAAAAAATATCCTTTTGTTTTTTCATGGTGGCGGTAAGTGTCTCCACAAGTTCTATATCATGCTCCTTTATAACTTCCGGTAAAGCTAAATAGGTTATACTCTTCTCTTGCTCTTGTTTAAACAAAATTTGTGTATTTTCAAACAATTGGTTAATCCCCTCAATTTGACCATCTTTAGTTAAAAGCTGCTCATCTTTTATATTTAATTGGGATATCAAAAATACAATATTCGTTTTTAATGTTTCAATCATATCGTCTTTTAATAGTTCTATTTCCACTGTAGCAGCGCTTTCTTCCTCTCCTGTATTGCTCTGGTTATATTTAAGGCTCTGTTTTATACTTTCTAGTCCATCCTCATCCACGTAAGCTTTTCCATTTTTTCTAATTATCAAAGGTTTAATTTCTTCTAATTTTAGTTTTGCATAAACTGTTACTTTGCTAGTATTTAATTTTTTGGCTATTTTTGTTACATCATATAACATTATTAATCACTCCCATTATTTGTAAATTAATATACTTATTCTACAATAATCTAAAAATTCCTTTTAATTAAAATTAAATAAATTTAATTAATTTCTTGTAAAATTTAGTAAGGATTTAATTAAGCAATTTAAATTATAAGTCATAATCAGTTTTTCATGTCAAGCATTTTTGAAAATGTCCCTAAATAAGTGAAACATTAGCACCAACAAATTGTTGGTGCTTTACTTTTTTTATATCATGATTTTGGGTAAATTTAATAGACCTAGTGTATGCTATACTTTTTTTGAAAGAAACAT
>NZ_JAENWM010000061.1 GCF_016650035.1 Clostridium sp. | reverse complement strand
TATTCCACTGAATGCTATTAAAACAGTTCTCCATTGAGAGAGAAGTTCTTTAAGGCTCATTAATGTGCCCATATGTACTAATAACAGGTACATGGAAAGATATACTATCGGTGTTGCAAATGAACCTAGCGAAATAATATCCTTCGGTAAAAAAGTCCAAAATCCAATTAAAAATAAAACTGCAGATACAAATACTGAAGGAACAAAAGCTTTTGATTTTATCGAAAAAAATTCACCAGCTGCGAGTACAATTAATATAATTGTGAATGCAGCAATAACACTGTAAGTCATAATAGAAACCCCCTAAATTTTTTATAATAAAATCTAAAATATTACCGTCACTAATATTAGTATTTACAACACTAGAAATTGAAATATTAATTTTATGATAATAAGATAAATTTTATTAAATTGTTAAATGTGTTAATAATTTTTAAAAAAAAACAATAAATGCATATATTTTTGTTTAGTATATCAGTGCGTTATAATGGTGTCAACTCCCAAATTATGAGATATTATAACTAAATGCATGATAAGTTACAAGATTAAAATTAGATATAAATATACAGAAAAATGTTATTCATAAATAAATCACTTTGCGTATACAAAATGCATTATATATTCGTTGGAATTGAGAATTATGACATTAAATATTAATGAAAAGCTTTACTAATAGATTCCAGATTATACCCAATATTGCGACAAATGAATTTAATATTTCATAAACAAAATATTTTAAATAGGGTGTTTTTGCTCATTTTACTCGTTTCCTTGCTTAACTTCGCATACTGATTTCTGAGAAATTATAGGAACTCAGCTATTCAAATCCCAACATAGCCATTTTATAGGGCTAAAAGTCGCATAAAATAAGCATCAATAGCTAATACTCCAGCCACTGATGCTCACTCTAAATTCTAACTAATACTTTACTATTTTTCCCAAATCACAGTTGCCCTAGTGGGGTGTGAAGCGCCCCCCGAGGTTACCCCATAAATTGGAGGTTTATGGTTGCTTCTATATTAAAATCCACCATTCTTCGCCTTCATTAAATAACTCAATTGCTTTTCCGTCAATATTGCATTTATATCTGACTGCATTATTAAAAAGCTTCATACTCCTAACTGGATCTTTTATTTCAAACTTTTCATCGTTGTAAGTCAATTCAAAAGGGATATCCCATCCGTTATTATCAGGCTTACTCTCAACCACAACTAACATTTTTTCAATTCTATTTCCCCAAGCCATAAATTTCAACCTCCTTCGTCAATTTTCTATTCCCTTAGTACTATAATACACTTCAAACCGTTAAGATACAAAAATCTGTTAGATAATTACATCTTCTCGACTATTTTTTTGATATGTTTAAATAAAAAACACATCTTTAGTTTAAATATAAAAAACTACTCTCCCCTAAGGAAAGTAGCAATGATAACTCCGCTTATGCCTTTTTAACAAATTCTGATTTTAATTCCATAGCACCAAAACCGTCAATTTTGCAATCAATATTATGATCTCCATCGATCAAACGTATATTTTTCACTTTTGTACCTATCTTTACAGCTGATGAGCTTCCTTTTACTTTTAAATCCTTAATTATAGTTACAGAATCACCATCATTCAAGGTATTGCCATTTGCATCTTTGACAATCTTCTTGCCTTCACTCTTTTCATTTTCTAATTCTAAAGTCCATTCATGAGCACATTCTGGGCAAACCAAAAGGCTTCTATCTTCGTAAGTATATTCTGAATTACATTTTGGGCAATTTGGCAATTCCAACATAATTTCATTTCCTCCATTCGTTATTTCATTTCTTTTTTACAGTTTACATATTATCATAATCTTTTAATATTGACAAATCACTCTATTATTTTATCCTTAAATCTCGCTTGTCTTATACGATGCAGCACTACTTGTATTTTTCATTGCAAACTTTCCTATAAGTTCTCCCTTTTGATCCTTCACACCTATACTGTCTACTCTATAATCAAATAATGCTTTAATTCCTTCCATAAGAGTAGAATCATCTTTAACACTATGAATATTTTTGTCTTTATACATATCCTCATAGTAAACTTTTCTTTCTTTAGAAATAGATGTAATGGCTGTTTTAATATTTGTTACATTTAAATATGCAGTGAAATCCTTATTACCAAAAAAATCTTTTACAAATTGATTTTTGGGGTCAAATAACATTCCTTCTCTAGTTCCTTCTTGAACTATTTTCCCACTATCCAAAAGCACTATTCTGCTACCTAATTTGAAAGCTTCCTCTATATCATGGGTTACAAATACTATAGTCTTCTTTAAAGTTTCTTGAAGTTTAATTATCTCTTCCTGAAGGGTTCTTCTTGTAATTTCATCTACCGCCCCAAAAGGCTCATCCATAAGAATTATATCTGGATTTGATGCTAAAGCTCTTGCCACTCCTATTCTCTGTTTTTGACCACCGCTTAATTCTCTCGGATATTTTTTTAAATAATCCCCATTCAGTCCCACAAGCTCTATAAGTTCTTTAGCCCTGTATTTTATAACTTCCTTTGATTCTTTTTTAATATTCAAAACATAAGCTATATTATCTTCTATGCTCATGTGGGGAAAAAGTCCTATTTGTTGAATTACATAGCCCATACTTCTTCTAAGTTCAATAATATCCCAATCATTTATTTCTTTGCCCTTTATAAATATTTTCCCCGTGTCTGGCTTAATTAGACCATTTATGAGCTTAAGCATAGTAGTTTTTCCACAACCAGACTTACCAATTAAGGTTATAAATTCTCCCTGATCTATTGTAAAATTTAAATTATCTATAATTTTTATCTCATTTACATAAGACTTTTGTATCTGCTCAAACCTTATAAGTTCCATACATAATAATCCTTTCTCTTCCGACCTTTTAAAAACTTCTATGATTTTTTCACCTAAGCTACTTTAATAATCCTTTACTCTTTAAGAATTCATTTGCTACATCCTTTGGATCTTTCTTTTCTTTTTCAACTTTATAATTCATTTGAATCATTTCATCATTGCTTATTTTTCCTTCAAGTTTATTGAGAACATTTTCAAGTTCAGGATACTTTTTAAGTGTTTCCTCTCTCACTAAAGTTGTTGCATAATATGAAGGGAAGAAGTTTTTATCATCGTAAAGAACCTTAAGGTCATATTGTTTCAGCATAGAATCTGTAGAAAAAGCATTTATTACATCTACATTGTTTGAATTTATTGCTTCGTATTTCAGTCCTATATCAAGTTCTGTTTTACCTATAAAAGTAAGTCCGTAAGTTTTTTCAAGGCCCTTATAACCATCTTCTCTTTCATAAAAATCATATTCTGCTCCAAACTTAAGGCCACTGCCCTTTGATGCTAAATCAGAATAAGTGTTAATATTTAATTTTTCCGCAGCGGCCCTTTTCATTGCAAGGGCGTAGGTATCATTAAAACCATATAACCCAAGCCACTTTATTTTGTATTTGCTCTCGTATTCTTTTTTTGCCTCTTCATATAATTTATTAGGGTCATTAATCAAATCTTTTTTTAGTACAAAAAGCCAACCAGTTCCTGTATACTCAGGATAAATATCTATTTCTCCCTTTTCCATTGCGGGCTGAATATTTGATGTTCCCCCACCTATACCTAGTTTCTGTTCCACTTTAATATCTGTATTAGCTTCAACAAGCTGTGTTAACATTTCTGCTAATATATACTGCTCAGTCATGGGCTTTGATGCTATAACGACTTTCTTATCATCGCTTCCACATCCAACTAAAGAAAGTGTCATAATAATTCCTAAGGTACCTGCTATTACTCTTTTTAACATTTACATTCCTCCAATCTTTTCTGTTCCAAGAACTCTTTTTCTTATTTTTTTTTCAAACAATCCAATGAAAAAATCCGCAAGTACTGCAAGTAATGCTACAAGTATACTTCCTGCTGCAGTCATTTCTGGATAATTTGTAGTTATCCCTCTCCATATAGCCACTCCTAGGCCACCTGCTCCTATAAATGAAGCTATTCCAGTAAGAGCAATAGTCATAACTACCATAGTCCTAAAGCCTGCAATAATTATAGGTAAGGCTAATGGAAGCTGTACTTTAAAAAGAAGTTGCATATCCGTACTTCCCATAGCTACTGCAGATTCAACTATCTGTGAATCCACTTCACAAATCCCCACGTAGGTGTTTCTTATAATAGGCAGTACGCCATAAACTGTTAATGCAATTAATGCACTTTTATTCCCTATACCGGATATAGCAACCAAGAAACCAAACAAGGCAATAGATGGAATAGTATATAGAAAGTTTGATATCCCAAGCACTATTCCTGCCGCCTTCTTATGCCGTGTTATATATATTCCAAGAAATAGCCCAATTACCGTAATAAAAATAATTGCAATACCTGAAAGTAATACATGTTGAATAAGTAATTCACTGAAAAAATCATATCTCGTTCTATACAGTTTAAATATTTCTAAAATAAATTTCATATTTTATCTTTAATCCTTTCTTGATTTTTTTCCTTCATTACAATAATGTTAGAAGCAAGAGCAAGAGTAACTGTAAATATACATTCTCTCAATAATATGCTTCCATATGAAAAGATATTATAAAAAATATTTATTTATTATACTCAAGTACGTTGTCATCAGTATCTTTGTCCTCCACTATACTCATTATATATCTTTTTAGAAATCCTTAATATCATTCGGCATATTCCCTTATCTTTCGATGTGTTTCGATAGGTGACTGTCACCCTTAAGATATAACAAAAGCCAAGGACATTTTTAATATCCCTGGCTTTTGTTATCGTTAATAAATTCTACAAATTTAATCTTGTCATTACCTCAGTATCAAAAAACTTCCTAGATGTAGATCCTGAAACACTATAAACTTCACTGTCATCTATTTTTACAGATACTCCCTCTGTACAATGCCCCAAGCAAAATATCGCTTTTAGCTGAACATTATCTGACAGCTTATATTCTTCAATAATTTGTTGAAAATTATTGATAACATTGTAAGACCCTTTAATATGGCATGCACTTCCCACACAAACGCTTAAATCTATCACAAAAATCACTCCTTCCCTTTATAATCTACATGTAATAACTTGTGAACCTTTCCTTTTAACAGCCCCTGATACAATGACATCATCACTGGATTTTCCTCGGAGCGTTTTATGCTACTCATTCTATCTGCCTCATATAATCCTGCACTACGTTTTAATTTTCCTTCAGCTTTTGCAAATGGTTGTCCTGCACCACAAATGCATCCTCCTGGGCATGCCATAACTTCAATGAAGTCATAATGAGCAACACCCGCCTGAATTTTCTTTACAACCTCATCTGCGTTTTTGAGTCCACTTACCACTGCAATCTTAATTATGCGATTATCCACAGTAATGCTAGTTTCTTTAACCCCTTCCATGCCACGTACACCATTAAAAGCAATGGAACGTAAGGTTGGGGTTGATTTATCATCTAAAACCCTACGGATAACAGCTTCAGTAACACCCCCTGTTACACCAAATATAATGCCAGCCCCACTGCTAACACCAAATGGCATATCTACTGCCTCAGTTTCTACCTCTGAGAATATAATTCCTGCTTCTTTTATCATTTGGATAAACTCTTGCGTAGTTATTACATAATCTACACTAGAAACCCCATCCTCCATGAATTCATCCCTTTTTGCTTCAGATTTTTTCGCTGTACAAGGCATAATTGCTACAGATACAATCCTTTTATTAGAATGTTTGTAGTGTTCCTTGAGCACTGAAGAAAACATTTGCATAGGTGAACGACAAGTAGAAACATTTTTCATTAGACTTGGATAATTATTTTCCACATAGCTTACCCAGGCAGGGCAACAAGATGTAAATAATGGTAATTTTTCATTCTTTTCAAGTCTTGCGAGAAATTCCGTGGTTTCCTCGAGCACTGTAAGATCTGCTCCTGTAGAAGTATCAAAAACCTCATCAAAACCCATTTTTCTAAGAGCACCTACTATTTTACCCATTACGTTTTCTCCGTCTTTTTGTCCAAGTTCCTGGCTAATTCCAACCCGTACTGCAGGAGCAATCTGAACTACAACCTTTGTATCCTTATCACTAAGTTCTTCCCAAAGCTTGGCTGTATCATTTTTTACTACAATAGCACCTGTAGGACAAACCGCTGCGCACTGTCCACAACCAACACAATTAGATTCTGCTAATGCTTCATCAAAAGCAGTCCCTACACGCATTTTAGAACCTCTTCTAACAAAATCAATAGCTCCAACGTTTTGTACCTCATCACACACACGAACACAATCTCCACATAAAATGCACTTACTATTATCCCTTACTATACATAGAGATGAATTGTCTACCTTTTTATTTTCAGAAGTATTTTTAAATCTTATTTCCTTTATTCCAAAGCGCTGTGATAATTCTTGCAATTTGCAGTGACCATTTTTTTCACAAGTAGTACAATCTCTACAATGGTCTGAGAGCAATAATTCAAGAATCATTTTTCTATATTTACGAAGCCTTGGAGTATTGGTATATATCTCCATTCCATTTCTTGGCGGAGTGGAGCAAGAAGCTTCCATATCTCCTCTTTTATTCTCCACCATACACATACGACAGGCTCCATATACCGAAAGCTCCGAATAATAACACAAGGTAGGTAATTCAATGCCTGCTTTTCTAACTAATTCAAGAATATTTTTTTCACCATTTATCTCTACCGGAATATCATCTATAAGCATAAACTGTCCATTCATTGTCTTAATCCTCCTTTATAGCGTTAAATGTACAGGCTTCAATACAAGCGCCACACTTAATACACTTATCTTTATCGATTGTATATGGACTTTTAATTTTGCCTGAAATTGCGTGAACTGGACAAATTCTCGCACACTTTGAGCATCCTCTGCAAAGTTCGGCATCAATAAATATTGTCTTAAGCCCTACACAGGTTTTTGATGCACATTTCTTTTGAATTATATGAGTTTCATACTCCTCACGGAAATTTTTAATAGTACTAACAACTGGCAATGCGGCTGATTTACCAAGGCCACATAATGATGTTTGCGATATAGTATCTGCAAGTTCTAAGAGTGTATCTATGTCGGAGATCACTCCACTTCCTGCAACAATTCTTTCAAGAATCTCAAGCATTCTTTTAGTACCCTCACGACATGGAACACACTTACCACAAGATTCATTTTGTGTAAAGCTCATGAAAAATTTTGCAACCTCAACCATGCAAGTATCTTCATCCATAACCACCAGGCCACCAGACCCTATCATTGCACCTACTTTTTTTAACGAATCAAAATCTAGTAACAAATCAAGGTCTTTAGTTACAAGACAACCTCCCGATGGGCCACCTATTTGTACAGCCTTAAACTTTTTACCATTTTTAATTCCTCCACCTATATCGAATATTATTTCTCTTAATGTTGTACCCATTGGCACCTCAATAAGTCCTGTATTTTCAATGTTTCCTGTTAATGCAAAAGCTTTTGTTCCTGGACTTTTTTCCGTTCCAATAGATTTATACCACTCTACCCCTCTATTAATAATTGATGGTACATTTCCAAAGGTTTCAACATTATTAAGTACTGTTGGTTTACCAAAAAGTCCTTGTTCTACTGTTCTTGGAGGTTTTACCCTAGGCATTCCCCTTTTCCCCTCAATAGAAGCTGTAAGAGCGCTTCCCTCACCGCATACAAAAGCACCAGCACCTTTGTTTATTTTAATATCAAAAGTGAAGTTTGTCCCAAGAATGTTTTCACCTAAAATTCCATAACTTTTTGCTTGACTAATAGCATTCTTAAGTCTGCTTACAGCAAGAGGATACTCGGCTCTCACGTAAATATATCCCTTCCTCGCTCCACATGCAATAGCTGCAATCATCATTCCTTGAATTACTCTATGAGGGTCACCCTCCATTAAACTCCTGTCCATAAATGCACCAGGATCACCTTCGTCACCATTGCACACAATATATTTAGTTGTCTCTTTTTGAAGTTTTACTTGAGACCATTTACGACCTGAAGGAAATCCACCGCCTCCACGTCCTCTTAAATTTGATTCCTCTATTTGCTTTATGATGTCATCAGAACTCATATCAAATAATGCTTTTTCAAGGGCACTATATCCTCCAACAGCAAAATATTCTTCTATGGAATTCGCATCAATATGTCCACAATGTTCAAGTGCTAGCCTAGTTTGCTTACTATAAAATGGAATTTCCTCTTGCTTTTTATATATTTTCCCGTCTTTAGTATACGCAAGTCTCTCTACGCACTCATTATTAAGTATAGTTTTCTCTATGATTTCCGCACAATCTTCAGTCTTAACTTTTATATATAAATATCCCCAGGGCTCAATTCTTACAAGAGGACCCATTTCACAAAATCCATGACACCCACTTTTTTTAATTCCAACTGATTCATCATGTGGTTCCACTTCAAGCTTTATTTCACAATTTATGCCTTTATCCACCATTAATCTTACAAGCTCATCATAAATATCTAGGGAACCACCTGCAATACAGCCAGTACCTGCACATATAAGAATTTTCTTCTTTTGCATGCCCAGACTAACCTTATAATCATTTCTAATATTAATTAAATCATTTCTATTATGAAGCATGTTAATTCTCCTCCTTAAGTGTCTTTAGAAGCTCAATTGCTTTTTCTGGAGTCATCGCACCATAGACTTTTTCGTTAATAGTCAAAACAGGGGCAAGTCCACAAGCACCAAGACATGAGACCGTTTCTAAAGTAAACATTAAATCATCAGTTGTGATCTTAGCTTCTGAAAGTCCTAACTCGGTTCGTAGCTTGTCTAATATTGGGATAGACTTTCTTACATGACAGGCTGTACCATTACATATTTTTATTACATACTTGCCCTTAGGATATAGTGAAAAGTTGTCATAAAAAGTAGCAACACTATATATTTTTGCTCTACTCATCCCAAGCTTATCTGACAAATACCCGAATATTTCCTTAGGTAAATACCTATAAATTTCTTGTGTATCTTGCAATATTGCTATAATATTACAGGATTCGAATTCATGCTCACTTAATATACTATTAAGCTTACTATAATCAAATGGTGTATTCATTATACTGCCTCCTTCTAAATTATGCTAAATTATGCTAAATTATCGCCACTGTTATATATTATACTAATCTTTCATATATTACAAATTATATTGCTAATAAAACTGCCGCCACTCACGTGGCAAGTTGAACAAAAAAATTTCAGAGGTTTATCTATATTTTATCACACAGGAATCACACAATATTCACATGGCTTTATGGTGGATTCAGGTATCAAAGTGTAGTGACGTAAGGTCACCACAGCGCATTAACTGTTTCCAATGTGTTTCTAGTTGCCCTGCGGAAGGTGCTCTTAGTTATGGGTTCTTGATATTATGCTTCCTGGTATGGACGGATATTCCTTGGTCAAGGAGCTTAAGAGGAATACACCTGGAATTCCCGTTATCCTTTAACATCAATGTAGATGAATTCACTAAAAAACTATATATATATCAGAGGGAAGATGAACATATTATTCAAAGAATTGTAGACAAGATAGCTTCTGAAGGACTGGATGAGAAGGAAGGCATCCTCAAAGCTCAGGGCGATTCATATTTTTATTACGTAGACTGGGAAACCAGTGGTAACAGTGCTATGGAAGATTAAATACCCTGGGTCATTCTCTTGAGTACCTGGAAAATAGGGAAATTGTTAGAGTTGATAGAATCATTAAAAGTCTTGTATCCAGATTTAGTGTAGTTAGACCTGATTTGAATTGGAAACTTGATTTGAAAGAATTAGAAATTAATGGTAATTCAGAGGCGCTTTTAATTGCCTTGGAAAATATCATAGAAAATCAGTTAAGATATGCGAAAAGCTATATTAGCATATTAATTACTGCTAACGATAAAATGGTCGTGGAAATTTCTAACGACGGACCCTGCTTTGAGGCAAAGGATCCAATGGAACTCTTTGATTCTTATAAAAGAGTAGCACCTAAATTATGATATGAATTAAAACATCTTTAGTTTCATATCCGTGTACACGAACTCCCTCTTCAAAATCATATACAAACATAGTGCCTTTTTCGTGGAAAGCTAATGATAAAGTCTGACCTGCAATACCCACGTCAAACATGGACCATGAATCTCCTTTTGATGTGGCAACATTACCCTGTGGATCATGACCGATTAAACCATTTCTGTAACTCACTATAATCACACCAGCTGCGTTATTAACATTATTTATGTTATGTTGGAAATCCCCAAAAGCCGCTTTAGCAAATGCTGCCTTTTGTTCCACGTCATCATTCATTATCACCGACAGGTCACGTGATATTGATAAAAGAATGCGGACTGGGATGGAAAATTTTGAAAATCACATAAGTAACTTGCTAAACGAAGATGAAAAAGTGCAACTAATTAAAATAATTGATAAACTAAAAGATGATTTTGAATAAAAATAAAGTCGTTAAATGCGACTTTATTATGCTGCACTACTTGTATTTTTCATTGCAAACTCTCCTATAAGTTCTCCCTTTTGATATTTATTACATTTAAATATGCAGTGAAATCCTTATTACCAAAAAAAACTTTTACAAATTGATTTTAGGGTTAAATAACATTTCTTCTCTAGTTCCTTCTTGAACTATTTTCCCACTATCCAAAAGCACTATTCTGCTTCCCTTCATATTATACAACAACTTTAGTGAGAGAGGAAACACTTAAAAAGTATCCTGAAATTGTTCATATTTTATCTTTAATCCTTTCTTGATTTTTTCCCTTCATTACAATAATATTAGAAACAAGAGTAGCTGTAAATATACATTCTCTCAATAATATGCTTCCATATGAAAAGATATTTTAAAAAATATTTATTTATTATACTCAAGTACGTTGTCATCAGTATCTTTATCCTCCACTATACTCATTATATATCTTTTTAGAAATCCTTCATGTGAATCAGACCATAGTTTAAACCCTTCTGAATTTATTACATCCTTTGAATTTAAATTTTCTAGTCCAGAAAAATACCTTAAATTTAATATCCTCATAGTTTCAGACATTAGGTTTATTTCATCCTTTGAGTACTTTTTCTCTTTAATTAATTGTTTATATGCCATATCATAAGCAAGTTTTCCAAAAAATCCCTTTGTGTATTCACTAAAATTATTAATATTTTTATCTGCATCTTTTTTATAAGAGCTTATATCTTGGATATGAATATGTCCACTTAAGACTAAATCTAAATTACTACTTTGAAAAGCATCAATAACTTCTTTATTATCATTTACTGTATACCCATCTTGTATTACGTCACTATGATTCAGCAAATTGTGGTGCATCACAGTAATTATCTTTGCTCCCTTTTCTTTAGCTAAAGCACTACACTTTTTTATCCAATCAAAGGTTTCCTGAGTAATCTGGCCATCAGCCTGCGGAAACCCAATTGCAGAATTATTCTTATACTGATTAGTATCTAGCATTAATAACCACACATCCTCTGAAGGCATTGCAAGATAACTTAGTGTGTTCTTATCCCTTAAAATTGCTTCTTCATAACCAAACTCGCTATAAATCTTACTAAAATCTTTATCACTTACACTATCAGTAATATATTGCTTTTCTCCCTTAAACCCTCTAGCCCAAGGATTTAGCACATCATGATTGCCTGGAATCACATAAACCGAAGTACCAGTTTTCTCAATATCCTTAAATTTATTAGCAATATCAACATGACTCTTCTTTTCTCCATTGGTGGTGAGATCACCGCTGATAATGAGAATATCCGGTTTCTTATTTTTAACCTCATAAGTAAATGCATTTAAAATTTTATCAATGTAAGCTATCTGTTTTCCTGATCCTGTTGAAACAAATTTATTGAAAGCCTCGCCATTATCTGTTAAATCTTTAGATAAGTAATGTATATCAGTAGTAATATAAAAGGTTATATCTTTACCAGACTTAATCTTGTTTTGTGACTTTAGATCATTTGTAGAGTAACCACAACCTCCTAGAATAAATAAAAACATTATAAATATGATAAATATGTACTTTTTTTTAAATTTCATAAACATCCACCGCCTAATTGAAGCAATCTAACTCAACTAAAATTTATAACCATCTGCTTAAGAACTGATCTGAATACTTCAATTTCCTCTTTTGTAATATCCTTATATATTTTACTTTGATATCAAAGTATTGTCAAGTGTTTCCTCATTCGGCATATTCCCTTATTTTTCGATGTGTTTCGATAGGTGACTGTCACCCTTGTGAGGAAGTGATTCTTTATTTTCCAAATATACTCTGTTAATATAATAGATAACAGCAACTACAGTTATTTGCTTTAAAATATCAAAACTACTATCAGAGAGCGGCGGATTTCCTCTATAAATTTCTAGCCTACCACCCTTACGATATTTAGGATAATTTTCTAAACCTAAAAGCAAAAGTGCCCACGCTGGCTTATACTCACCCATGGCTTCTAAAATTCCAAAGAAGTCTGCAATGATTTCATCCTGTACTTTGTTTTGCATACCTCCATATAGCCTTTGTGTCACATAATGGGTGCACTCATGTTCCCTACGTATAATACGGGATATTTTTTTCCATTCATCCTCATTTATTCCAACTTGATTGGGTGTTATGCCACTATAAAATTTGTTTGATAATATAATAAATTTATCTTGATATAAATCTTTATTTGGTATGATTTTTTTAAATTCTTCTTGCCAAAAACCATCCTTATTTTCATTTGTCCATTTTTCCCGAAGCCTTCTTATCCTATCCCAATTATTATAGCCCTTAACAATACAAGCCCCCATAGAGTTAGGTATTTCTATGGGTTCATTTCTATATACCAGTGCTTGCACTAGTTTCTCAAAGTCATAATTGTTAGGAGTAAATAATATTGGAATCTTTCCGACCAAAGTTTGATATATAACTAATTCCAAGGAATCTGACTCTAACAGTTCTAATCTATCCTCATGACAAATACACTCCATAGATTTGCCAAACTTCAATAAATTTTTCATCCACTTTATTATTAAGATCACAAGTTTCTGCAAATATATTATTATTATGATATTCAAGCAGCTCCTGTAATTTTTTCTCAGAGGCACCATAACCATTAAGTATTTCTTCTCTGGTTTTCACAACAAACACCTCTTTTTAATATTTATTAGATAATCAAGAAACCACACGTCAAACTTGACGGGTGGTTTCTTGATATAGTTTGCAGATTTACTTTACCAAAAGTCCTGTACCTAAGGTTGCAGCACCTGCTACTCCTGTTACAGCTACAGTAACTATTGCCCCAATTGCTATTTGTATACCTACTCCTGCGGCTGTCACCGCCAAACCAGAGGCTGTTGAAAATGCAAGTGCTCCAAGAGCTGGGGCTGCCATTGCCCCACCAACAGTTACTATTCCAGTTGCTACACCCGTTACTGCAGCTGATATAACAAGGCCTACTCCTTCTGCCAATCTTTTACACAACAGGTAGGTAGTTGCATGAAAATTTGTTTGAGCTTTTTTGCTATCATAGTCAGGCCAAACTGCATCAGCTATCTTTTCACAATTTACCGATATACCCCTTTTATGGATTAGAAAAGCTAATACTTCCTTTGCCTTGGAGTTTTTCCATACTAGCGCTTCTCCATTTAGGAACACTTCAAAGTCACCAAAACATTGAATAAACGTTTTCTGAGGTCTCACGGCTGTGCTTTTGGTTTTCAATAATCGCTTGACTGTTTTCAATAGTCTTTCCGGTGTCAATGGCTTCAGAATATAATCCATAGCCTGTACTTCAAAAGCCTCTACCGCATATTGATTAAATGCGGTCACGAAGATAATATCGATAAATTCACTCATGTCTAATATCCGTTCTGATAGCTGAAGTCCATTAACTCCTGGCATTTCAATATCTAAGAAAACGGCATCCAGAGGATTCTGTTCTAGGTATGATAATAACTCCTCCCCTGTTTCAAACAGACCACATAGCTCCAGTTCCTTTATTTTAAGCACCATTCTTTCGAATCGTTCCAATACATGCATTTCATCATCTACTACCGCAATTCTTATCATAATGACTTTCTCCCTTCAGGTATAACAAGTTTCACGCAGGTTCCCCGCCCCACCTCACTGGTAATACCGAGACCTCTGCCATACAATCGCATGAGCCGATAGTGGATATTAAGGAGACCAACGCTTTGATCGTTTCTTTTTTCACTCAAGAGGAGCGAAAGCTTTTCCTCTTTAATACCAATACCATCATCTTCAATCTCAATGCCTATATCCTCCTCTAATTGCATCACCCTGACTATAACACTTCCTCCACCTTGTTTTTTTGATATACCGTGCCGAACTGCATTTTCCACTAATGGTTGGAGGATGAGGACAGGTAGTTGATATTCTAAATGGATTCCAACTTCTTTAATCAACTGTATCTTTTGACCAAAGCGCGCTTGTTCAATGTTGAAATACGTATCGATAAATTCCAGTTCTTTTTCTATAGTCACCATTTTATCCAGGTGATTAAATTCCAGACTCCCTCTTAAATAGATTGCTAAGTCTACAATGAGCTTGCCAGCCTTAGCCCCATCTTTTTCGCACACATTAGCAATTGCATTCAATGCGTTGTATAGAAAATGAGGTTTAATCTGTGCTTGAACAAGAGACATTGCCAAAACGACTCCAAAATTTCCATATAAAAACATAAAGGATACATTATTACCACCAATTCCTTTATAGTGAAAAACATCTTCGATAATAGCCAAAACAAAGACATAGATAGCTATAAACATTAAGATCGCATTGTCCTTTTTATCCAGCACTGCTTTTATTATGACGCCAAGGATGTCGCAAACGATAGGTTGCAACCCCACTATGTAGATAAAGATTTTCTCCTGATTTTTTATCATTCCAAGTGCCTGGAACTTTCATAAGCGAATCCATTTGTGGAGGCTTACCCGCAGTAAAATCCTGTGGTGTCAACAATCGATTCCAATAGAATTCCCATTCACCATTCAGCGGTTTTCATACTTTTGTTCACCCCTCGGTTGCATTTATTCACTTTTATTTTTAACGGCATTTTAGAAGGAAAGTCCCCCACTTCTATATGTGGCGGTCACATACTACAACAAAAATAAAACCTCAGTGGGAGTCTAAATTGTAGTGCGTCAAAATATAGCTTTATGGAACTGCATTCCTAAGTCAAATTATACCTATAACACTAATAATTATGTAGTTATTATTTGCTTTTTTACTAAGCAAATTATTGCTATAACAAAAACTCCTAATGACTTGACATCATCAGGAGTTTAGTATGTCCACTTTATGGCGCTAAGCATTCAATATCCTCATTTGCTTCTTATAAACGTCATCTTGTTACTTATGATAATAATACTGTTCAAGATAATGTAATTGTCATTCTTAGATATATGTGTTCATCATGTGGACATACCCCTGCCCTCCTACCTTCGGTAATTATTCCTTATAGTTCCTTTGATGAACTTGAGGACTTCATGATACTAGCAACAGCATTAATTGTTTCCTTTTTAGTTTGCAATCACTCCCAAGGGTCAGGCA
Source organism: Clostridium sp. (assembly GCF_016650035.1). GTDB lineage: Bacteria > Bacillota > Clostridia > Clostridiales > Clostridiaceae > Clostridium_AD. The sequence continues at coordinate 7,824 of NZ_JAENWM010000061.1, read as the reverse complement.
CCTTACAGAGTTTGGATGCGAAGCAACCCACTTAATTTTTTTCTTGAATTTTATGAAACTTTTTCGCTTTCTGCTACGTTATTTATAGTACCCTTAGCTAAATTACTCGTAGATATAAAATTAATAAAAGAACCTATAATAATAAAAACAATCCCTATTGTCGTATTTAAAGCAATAACCTCTTTTAAAATTATCAAAGCTAAAATTGGTGCTAATGCAGGTTTAATAAAGAATACAATTGATGCAGTCGAAGCAGAAGTTTCCTCCATTGCTAAAAAATAAAAAGTAAACCCAAGCCCAGTAACGCAAATACTAATGTAAGCTAACATTGGTATTTTTTCTATTGTTATACCCTGAAAAATCGGAATATTTGAGAATTCATTTAATCCAATACCAGAAAGAAAGCTTGATACAAAATTTAATTTTGTAATAAGAATAATTACTAACATTTCAAGGCTACCAATTAAAAACGTAAAGCAGTTTATGACTATGCCTCCTAATTTCTCAATTTTCTTATTACTTATTACACTGTATAAAGCAAAAGTTATCGAGGATATAATAATGAATATTATCCCTTTTAAACTAAGTTCCATGCTAAAAGGATTTAATATACATATCATTCCAATTATACTAAGTAACATTGAGATAATAGTGTGTTTATATAATTTTTCACCAATTAAAAAATAGGCAAAAGTAACTACAAATACAGGATTGCAACTAAAAAGTATAGCTACCAAAGATGCCTTGCAGTATAAAATAGCAAGTTGGAAAAATGTCATACTCACTACCACAAGAATAAATCCTGTAAGTGCAAAAAACAAAATATCATCTTTAGTTAATGAAGTTTTTTTACTCTTCAATTTCTTTATTGCAATTGGTAATAAAAGTATCGCCCCTACAAAAAACCTTATGAGATTTATCTGCATAGGATTAAAATCATTTGAAACCATTTTTAAAACTATTTCCATGGTACTGAAAAGAAATGCAGCTAGAATTATAAACCAGTATCCTTTTTTCATTATTACGCCTCTACTATATCAAATTTGATCATGTTAATAATACAGCTAATAATATTATTAAGATAAATAATTGTTATTATAATACACATAATCAAACTACATAGTACCACATAATTCTTTAAATAACTATTTTGTTATTACTCCATCCGCTGGGTGCACATTGCAATATAAAATATCCAAAATTTCAAAAAAAATCAGCTTATTTTTACATATATGTAAAAACAGACACCCCAGCGATACTTTTGAAGGAGGAACGACTGAGATTGCTATTAATTTATTGACATAACTTTATATAATTTACTTCTTTAAAGCTATTTATCTCTAAATCCGCCATGGAAATATCTTGGCTTCCTGTAGCATCGCTATTGATTCCTACACACTTCATACCTGCTTTTTTAGCCGCAAGAACCCCATTATGAGAATCCTCAATAACTACACAGTTTTCCGGACTTACCCCCAGCTTCTCTGAAGCAAAAAGGAATATATCTGGTTCAGGCTTACTTCTCTCTACATAGTCTCCGGTAACAAAAACTTCAAAATATTCTTCTATTTGAAATTTCTTTGCAATAACCAGAATTACATTTAGTGGGGATGATGAGGCAATGGCTAATTTTATTCCTTTCTCGTGCAAGTCTTCTATTAGCTCTTTCACCCCATCAATAAGAGTTATTTCGCATTCTTCTGAATTAAGGTATTTAAAATACGTACTTCTATCATATTCAATTAACTCCTCAAGTGTTTGCTTAAGCTTATATTTATTTTTTAGAGTTTCCCACATATAATGAGAGGTTGATCCTACAAATGAGTGATGCTCATCTCCTGTAACCTCTATACTTAATTTTTTATAAGTCTCATTTTCTAGTTTCATATGTATAGGTTCACTATCAATAATTACCCCATCCATATCAAATATAACTGCTTTCAACATAAAATCACCATCCTGTTATTTTCCTTCCATATAAATCTCCAGATAGAAAGTTACATAGTGTGGAATTTCTACTTGCAACCTATTAAATATTCCGTTTAATAGTTGCTAATAGTTACTCTATTGGGGCGTGAAGCGCCTCACTAGCTAATTTTTACATGCATGTAAAAATGAACCACCAAAGTATTATTTTAGTGGTTCCCTCTTGTCTTCTCCAAGTTTTTCACTTCTTGCTTGCCAAAAATTCTATTTTACGACTCCGCTTTCATTCATTACATTGCCTATCTTATTTATTGTTCCCTCTGTATGTACAATTTTATAAGTAATATTATCAATCTCTGCTTTATGTGTAGTATTACTGTGCTCAATAGCATTTACAACAGAAAATATTTCGAACATTTCCTTTGTTTCATTATCCATTCTAAATCCCTAGCACTATTTTAATTCCCAAGTAAAAATATTATAACATCTTTAAAATTCTTTATCAACCTATAAAATTCACATCTTCCCATTCATATACTTTCTTTATACTTTATTATACTCTGACATCAATTTATCCCCCTCCCAATTACATCCCGAGGCCTTCGATTAAATTCCACCACACTAAACTCATACAAATTCCCATGGCACTCTACATTAGCAATACAGCTTCTACTATCGCAGATGTAGGCCTTTGTGCAGTCAAAAATCTCATGTACTAAAGAACAACTTTTAGACTTCCTTAACCAGTACAAATAAATCTGCAAAAATAGGGTAGATTAATTCAAAGGATGTGACAGCTAACTTAACAAGTATCGTAATCTGATGTATTGTTTCTTAATGTCAGTTGATATGCAATTTCCCCAATATTAAATACCGTACAATTGATACTGAATGGTACACATTAAATGGAGGTAACAAATGGATTATACTGCACAAATAAACAAAATAAATGGTGCCCTTTGGGCATTGCCTGTAATAATACTTCTCTTAGGTGGAAGTATTGCTTATAACATTGCAATGCGTTTTGGAACTTTGAGAAACTGGAAACTTCAACTTAATTTACTAACAACGAGCGGTGGCAGCTCAGATGAAGGAATTTCACCATTACAGACATTTTTTACGGTTGCAGCTTATCGAGTTGCTGTAGGGAACATAGGTGGTGTTGCAGTTGCAATTCTATATGGTGGGCCAGGTGCCGTATTCTGGATGCTTGTGACTTGCCTGTTGACGGCTGCCATTGCTTATGCCGAAAATAGTTTGGGTCAGATATATAAGGTTCGACAAGATGGTCAATATAGAGGTGGCCCTTATAACTATATGGAAATGGGATTGGGCAGTAGATCTTTAGGTATTTCGTTTGCAGTGTTAGCAATGATTGCAGTCCCACTGTTTGTCGTTGGTCCTGGTGCAAATAACATTGCCATGGCATTCCAAAACAGTATGGGTATTAAACCTTCAATAACAGGAGCTGTTGTAGCGGTTCTTTTATTCTTAGTAATTTCTGGTGGTGTTCGAAGCATTGCAAAGTTCTCGACATTTATCGTTCCAATTATGACAATTTTGTATTTATCATTGACTGTCATCATACTGGTTGCCAATGCAGATAAGATTTCAGGTATAATTTCCATGATACTTGGTAGTGCATTTAATAAAGATGCTGTCTTTGGTGGTATGTTTGGTAGTGCAATTGTATTTGGTGTTAAACGTGCTGTAAATTCCAGTGGTGCTGGTATGGGTGAAACACCTGCTGCTGCTGCTGCTGCTGCTGCTGCTGCTGCTGCTGAAAGTCCGCATCCAGCCGAACAAGGTTTGATCAATGCATTCACAGTCAGTATTGATATTACTATTTGTCTTTGTTCTGGTTTTATGATGTTAATTACAGATTGCTTTAATGTGGTTGGTTTAAATGGGGGCTACACTTATATTGGACAAGGATCTGCTACAATTATGTCAAACCAGGCTGCAACAAATACTGCAGGTGTTGTTTGGGTTCAGGAAGCTGCAAATACGGTAATGCCAAATATTGGCGGGATTCTAATTGCCTTTTCATTGCTATTCTTTGCATTCTCAACAACCATTGCTTACTACTATGAAGGTGAATCGGCAATAGCTTACCTTGCGAGAAGTCAAGGTCAAAAAACACGAAATGTATTGATTTGGATTCTTAGAATTACCATGCCATTAATGTTTTTCGTTTGGTCTACAACAACAGCTTCTACAGTGTGGGCGATTAGTGAAATTGCATTAGGTGTGATGATCTGGATAAATGGTATTGTGCTTCTCATAATGTTCCCAACCGTTATTAAGGTATACTGGGACTTTATGAGACAAGTTAAAGAAGGTAAGACTCCTTATTTCAATCCACAAAAATTAGGAATTAAAAACGCGGATCTTTGGATGGATATCAATAAAGATTTTATTGTGCAAGAAGAAAAACATGAATAAGCCTCTTAATACTGCTATAAGTGCATCTAATAGCACGATGGACGATTTCTTGGACTTATTCAACTAGCTCTAAACTAGATCTTTAGTAACACAGCTTGTCTGTTTCACTTCCAATCTGTGTAAGGGGTCAGACCTTTGTCAAAAGCTGGAACAGTTTTTGTTGCTAATGCTAAGTCCCTTTTGTAGCATCAAATAGTATTTGTAAATTTCCCTATACCCTCTTGCCATATTAAAACTAAGAATATATATGTATTTCTATAATCACAATCTGCCTCTTTTAAAAATGAGGTTTTTAATTTACTATTTATTGCTTTCTTCATTAACATTTACATAAAGATCTGAATAACCTATATCCCCTCTAAAATTAATTATTCCACTTAAGATATTGCCACCTCTACCTGTAGGTGTTACTTTATTTCTTATAATAGGATTATCATGATAAAATTCTATGGCGGTTCTATTCTTCCTTTCAATTACTATTTCATAATTAGAGTATTCCTTAAAATAAAGGCACATATAAATGTAATCTATACATTCTTTACCTTCTATAATAGTAGTAAGTGATTTTAACTCACCATATCCAGTTGCGGCCTTATTCCCTTTTATCGAAAAATAAACTTGTTCCGTTTCTATAAATAACAGCTCAAAATTATTTCCAGAAGGTTGTGAATCAATATCTTAAGAACCTCCTGATCATATACATTCACTGCTTTCGCATTGACTTTCCATAGTTCTTCCCTGCGCATCTTCTATGTATCCATTATTTTTGTATTTGGTGTTATTTAGATTGTTAAATAGCTCTATTAATATATCTAAAACCTCACCACCGCTACCACTCATTTCAGGTAATATTTTTTAAACAATGGAATAATCCATAGCTTTATTAATAGAGAATAACTCATTCGATTCGGCGTAGATAACATAAAATACTATTTCATCTCGTACCCCATAAGCAAAATGCTGCTGGTACTTTTCAAGTATATTTCTGTGGAATATAAACGCCACCATATTTATAATAGGCAGCATCAATAATAATGTCTAGAACGAATAAGTGCACCGCCATTCATAGCAGTACACTATCGTTTTGCTGCCACATAAAGCACAAGATATCAGGTTACATAATTTACTAAACCCGCATCAGCTATTACTTTAGCCTAGCTTCCATATAGTTAGCATTTTTTTAGTTTACAATCATTCCCAAGGGTCAGGCACCTTACAGACTTTGGAAGCGAAGCAGACAAGCTCTGTTGCTACTGATTTATTTTCTTTGTAACATTTTAGGTTTAGGTGTTACTGGAATCTGGTGGGGTATTGTCTTTCTTACCTGGTCATCGGTAGTTGCCACTTATATTTACAGCAGACGCCAATTAAATTTATTATAACCTATTCATGTTTTATAAACTGAATAATACAAATAAAAAAAATGCTTTATTTTTAATGAAAGCATCTTTTTGTATTTTAAAATTTATATAATATTTCAACTTATACTTTACCATTAGATATTATCATTAATAAAAATAATTATATATTTAATGTATTCTCAGTCATTTTATTCAGTACCTTTTTAAATATCTGAAGGATATCTTCATCAATGCCAACAACAGCATCATTTTTAAATTTTTCAACAATGGGCATTAAATCAACACACGCCTTAACTCCATTTTGTGTAAGCTTTAAATATTTTACACGTTTATCTTTGGTACAACCAGTGCGACATAAAAAACTGTCATATTCCATTTTTTGAAGTAACCTTACAACTGTAGGCTCTTTTATTGACATTTTATCCGCCAATTGTCTTTGCGTTATACAATCACTATTATAAATATAATACATAGCAATCCACTGAGTTCTTGTAACATTATACGGTTTAAGTACTTTCTCCAATGCTTCTGCAAAAATTTTAGCACTTCGACTGGTTATTAGAGCAACACAATCATCAAACACGAACATTTATTCACCAACTTAATTTATTTATATATTAATAAATTATAGCATGTTTTTGCATGTTTTTCTATATTTTTTAAAATATTGTTTTGAGTATATTTTTCTATATAGTCAAAAATGCTGTTGCTCTAAAATACTTTGGCACATGATAATTTAATTTTCACAGTTATTCTTCTATGTATAAATAAGGAAATTACCGTAGCAACCCCCTTATCAATTATTTAATTAATATCTTACAACACCAGCTGATACCGTTTTAACACCATTTGCAAGGCTGTCACCAACTGGGCATCTTGATTCAATAAATTGTGCAAAAGCTTCAGTTTTTTCTTGTGTTTCATTTGTTTTAAAGTGCATTGTATAACGAATTTCCTGAAAACCATTTCTTACATCTGCAAGTCCCATAAAACCATCAGGGTCTAAATCCCCTTCAAGTTCAACATGAAATTCTTCACAAGAAAATTTTTGAGCTTTAGCAAATGCACTTGCGACAATTGCTTGACATGCACCTAATGCACAAAGTACTGTTTCAACTGGACTCATACCAACATTGGTTCCACCCAGATCTTCTGGTTCATCTATTAAGATTTTGAACCCTCTTGCATTTGTTTCAACCTGTAATCCCTCTGGTAATTTTTTTGCAGTAGCCTTATAAGTCATTAACATAATAACCATCTCCTTTTCTGTTTGTTAATATAATATCATACTTGAATAGCAAGGTCAATAGTTAGCTAAGTATGTATCTCCGTTTTTATACAAAAAAAGGCTTCAGTTAAGTCATTGGGTTGACTAAAACTAAAGCTTTTAAATTTTTAGCAACACCGCTTGTCTGTTTCACTTCCAATCTGTGTAAGGGGTCAGACCCTTGTCAAAAGCTGGAACAGTTTTTGTTTCTAGTGGGATGCATGCAGCCCACTTAAATATTGAAAAGAGTAAGGTTTATCAATTGTAGAGAAATAAGTTTATATATCGAAACAAATTATGGTTACAATTTGTTTTCGACATATTTTGCTTACCCCTAGGTGTCGTAACGAGGTCTTGGCTGAGATTTCCATTGGAAATTTTACATTATTTGTTCATGATCATTGACAAACTGGGCGAAACTATCAACATTTGTCTATTTATGATATTATATAATGCAGATGGAGTTTGTGGTTTAATCTTTAGGATATGCTTAAGTTGTACATTTATGGATATTATAATGAAATAAGATGTTCAAGAAAAACACCAATACACTAAGACAAGTGTTGAGGTGTTCGTTGATTTTTGTAATGACATCGGATTATATGAAAAATAACTATAAATTTTTTAGATAATATCATGAAAATAAATAAGGAGGAATGTAAATGGATTCATTTGTAAATATAATCAATAAAATTGATGGATTGATATGGGGTATACCACTCATTGTTTTATTGTTTGGAACTCATCTATTCTTGACTTTTAGACTTAAATTTATTCAACGGCACATATTTAAAGCTATAAAGTTATCAGTAACAAAAGATGAAT
>NZ_JAENWM010000095.1 GCF_016650035.1 Clostridium sp. | reverse complement strand
CTTATGAGGTATATTCTACACTATATTTTTGTATGTTTGGGACATAATCAAAAACGGTATACTAAGACATTATCATAAACGGATCATATAATTGAGAAAATTAATTAATAAAAACATTGACTAAAATTAATATATTTGATATACTAATAAAAATAATTCAAACAATATTATAAACATTATAAATATTTACACAAATGGAGGAACGTATTATGGAAAACATTATTAGAAAAGGAATAGTACAATTATATTTTAGCATGTATTTTAGCTTGGGCTGGTATTTTAGCGCTGGTTATTTGTTTTGTGAAAATATATATATTTCCTTTTTTAATGAGAGTAGTACAAAAATACGAATCACAGTGTAGGTAAGCGGAACGCCAATTTTTAATTAGCGAAGCTACAATAGTGGATGTATGAAGAAGACTCATTAATGGGTCTTCTTTTTTGTTTGAAAAAATAAAAAAATGGAGGAATTAAAAATGATAGTAATTATGGACCCAAGAGCACCAGAAGCAGAAATAGGAAGGATTAAAAAAAGAATTGAAGCGAAAGGCTGTACAGTTCAGCGAATTCAAGGAGAAACACAAAGTGTATTTGGATTAGTAGGGGACACAAGCCGAATTGACCCAATTCAACTAGAATCAAACGAAAGTGTAAAAAAAGTACTCCGAGTATTGGAACCTTTTAAACGAGCAAACAAGCTTTTTCATCCACAGGATACTATTATAAAGGTTGATAATGAAGTTATTGGAGGAAATAAAATTGCAATTATTGCGGGCCCTTGCTCGGTAGAAAGTGAAGAACAAATTATTAATATAGCAGAAAGTGTAAAAAAATCAGGAGCTACTTTTTTAAGAGGTGGTGCATACAAGCCAAGAACTTCTCCATACAGCTTTCAAGGGATGCAAGAACAAGGCTTAGAGCTTCTTAGACTGGCAAAACAGAAAACGGGACTACCTATTGTAACAGAACTTATGTCTACTAAATCAATGGATAGAGTTGCTGAATATGCAGATGTAATACAAATTGGTGCGAGAAATATGCAAAATTTTGATTTGTTAAAAGAAGTAGGAAAACTAAGGAAACCAATACTTTTAAAAAGAGGATTATGTGCTACAGTTGAAGAATTTCTTATGTCAGCAGAATACATTATGGCAGAAGGAAATGAACAGGTAATTCTTTGCGAGAGAGGGATTAGAACCTTTGAAACATACACAAGAAATACTTTGGATTTAAGTATTGTACCAGCAATAAAGAGATTAAGTCATCTTCCAATTATAATTGATCCAAGTCATGCGGCAGGAATGTGGTGGATGGTAGAATCACTTTCAAAAGCAGCTATTGCAGTTGGTGCAGATGGTTTAATGATAGAGGTTCATAATGACCCTGAGAGTGCCATGTGTGATGGAGCACAGTCCATTAAACCAGAACGTTTTGATTCACTAGTTCAAAAGCTAAGAGAAATTGCAAAAATAGATGGCCGATGTATATAATAGATTGAGGTGAAGGGGAATGGATGAATTAGACTTTAATATAACAGTAGTTGGGCTAGGACTCATAGGCGGATCTTTTGCAATGGCATTAAAAGATCTAAAGCCTAAAAATTTATGGGGAATAGATATAGATAAAAGTACAATTGAAACTGCTGAAAATATGGGGATTATAGATAAGGGATATAGTAATGCAGAAATTCCTTTAAAAGATTCAGATATAGTAATTATTGCATTGTATCCAAATCTAACAGAAAAATTTATAAAAGAAAATAATGAATTTTTTAAGAGTGGAGCCATTATTACAGATAGTTCAGGCATTAAAGAAGCACTTGTAAGAAATGTAAATTCATTTATTCGTGAAGATGTAGATTTTATAGGAGGGCATCCTATGGCGGGAAGAGAAAGCAAAGGCCTCGCTTATGCATCTAAGGAAATATTTCACAATGCAAATTATATAATTACACCTACTGTGAGTAATAAAATAATGAATATAAACATTTTAGAATGTATTATAAAGAAGTTAGGCTGTAAAAATGTAGTTAAAATAGATCCTAGAGATCATGATGAAATAATAGCATACACAAGCCATCTTCCTCACATAATAGCTGCAGCACTAATGAATAGTGATAACCTTCCAATAGAAACAGAAAAGTTTATAGCAGGCGGGTTTAAGGATCTTACAAGAATTGCAGATTCTAATGCAGATTTATGGGCAGAACTACTGATGGGCAACGTAGATAATATAATAAATAAACTTGAAATTTTTGAGGAAAACATAAAAGCAATAAAAGATGCATTAAAGGTGAAAAATGCAATGTCTATAAAGGCTGAGTTTGAAAGTGCAGGTGCACGGAGAAGGGAGATGTATTAGTGGAAAAAGCGCGTAATATAATAGTCAAGCTTCCGGATAAAAAGTACCCCATATACATACAGAAAGGACTAATCCAAAATATCGGAAGTGAGATAAAAAAAATATATTCAAACAAAAAAATAATCATTATAACGGACCAGAATGTGGAATCCATATATGGTGAGAAAATCGAAAATAGTTTAAAGGAAGAAAATTTTGTTGTGAAAAAAGTTATAATAGAGCCAGGGGAAAAGAGTAAATCCTTTGAAACACTACAAGACGTTTGCGAAGAAATTTTAGAATTCGGATTATCTAGAGGTGATTTAATTATTGCCTTTGGCGGGGGAGTAGTTGGTGATCTGGGTGGTTTTGCTGCTTCTATATTGTTACGAGGTATTACTTTTATACAGATTCCAACTACACTCTTAGCACAAATTGACAGTAGTGTGGGAGGTAAAGTGGCTATAAATTCCATAAATGGAAAGAATTTAATAGGGAGTTTTTATCAACCGAAAGCTGTATTTATTGATCCAGATCTTCTAAATACTTTGTGCCACAGAGTATTTAATGATGGTATGGGTGAGGTAATAAAATGTGCTGCAATTAAAGATGAAAAATTATTTTATAAGCTTTTAGAGTATGATACAGTGGAAATACTTATGAATAATATAGACGAAATTATTTATACATGTTGTAATATCAAAAAAAATGTGGTTGAAGTAGATGAAAAAGATGTTGGAGAAAGAATGCTTCTTAATTTTGGACATACAATAGGTCATGCTATAGAAAAATTGTATAATTATGAAACTTTTACCCATGGAGAGGGTGTTGCAATGGGAATGATTGCAATTACAAAAAATAGTGAACTGCTAGGAATTACTGAAAGTGGTACACTTAAACTTTTAGTAAAACTTATAAATAAATATAACCTTCCTAGCGAGTTACCCAATATGGATAAAGATGAGTTTTTCAAAGTTCTTTTATTAGATAAAAAAAATATTAACGAAAATATGAACTTAATACTACTCGAAAAAATAGGATGTGGGTTTATAAAAAAAATAAATCGAGATGATATAGATAAATATGTAGGTTAAAATAGGGAGGGGGAGTGTTGAAAATGACTAACATAAAAATAACACCATCTATTCTACAAGGGAAAATTTTAGTTCCACCCTCAAAGAGTCTTTGTCATAGAGCTGTTATCGCTGCTGGACTTTCTAGTGAAAATTGTAATATAGAAAATATTGTGTTTTCAGAGGATATTCTAGCTACTTGCAATGCAATGAAGGACCTTGGCGTATCAGTTACAAAAGGCAGAAATAATGTAATCATAAATGGAAATAATTTCTTAAATATTACCCAAAATGAAATTGATTGCGCCGAATCAGGCTCAACCCTTAGGTTTCTAATTCCTATAGCCCTTTTGACAGGAAGTGAATTTACTTTTACAGGTAGTGGAAGACTGGTAGCGAGGCCGCTTACTCCTTACTATAAAATATTTAAAGAACAAGATATAAAATATAGCCCGAGTGAAGGCCTACCTCTTACCATACAAGGAAAGCTAAAGGCTGGTGTGTATAAATTACCAGGTAATATAAGTTCCCAATTTATAACTGGACTTCTTTTTGCACTTCCACTTTTAAATGGAGATTCAAAAATAATTGTGACTACGGAGCTTGAATCAAAAGCATATGTGGATTTAACAATAGATATACTTAGTAAATTTTCTGTTCATATAGAAAATATAGGATATAAGGAAATTAACATTGTGGGAAATCAGAAATATATAGCTAGGAATTACAGAGTAGAAGGAGATTTTTCTCAAGCAGCATTTTGGATTGTAGCAGGAATTTTAGGTGGAGATATTCAGTGCGAGGATATGAATATAAACTCACTTCAAGGTGACAAAGCTATTGTAGATATAATTATGAAAATGGGAGGTAATATATCTATTGAAGAGGGTAGAATAAAAGCAAAAAAATCTAAGACGCATGGAATTATTATTGATGCATCAGAATGTCCTGATTTGGTTCCCATTTTAGCAGTCCTTGCATCATTAAGCCATGGAACTACGGAGATTATAAACGCGGGTAGACTTCGCATTAAAGAATGTGATAGATTAAAGGCAATGGCTACAGAACTCACAAAACTTGGTGGGGATGTGGTGGAAACAGAAGACGGACTTATTATTCATGGAAAAGAAAGTTTAGAGGGTGGCACCGTTGACAGCTATAATGATCACCGTATTGCCATGGCGCTATCAATTGCTTCTATAAGAAGTAATGGACCTGTAATAATTAATGATAGTGCTTGTATAAAAAAATCTTATCCAGGATTTTATAAGGATTTTGTAATGCTAGGAGGTAAAATAAATGAGTGGAGTTTGGGGCAATAAAGTTAAGTATTCTATTTTTGGTGAATCACATGGAAAAGGCGTTGGAATTAACATAGATGGATTACCTTCTGGGGTAAAGCTTGATTTAGAGGCTATTACATATGAAATGAGGAGAAGAGCACCAGGGCGTGATGATATATCTACAGCCAGGAGTGAAAAGGATGAGTTTCAAATTATAAGTGGGTATTTTAATGATAGAACAACAGGAACACCACTCTGCGCAATTATATGGAATACAGATATGCATTCAAAAGATTATTCAGAACTTAAAACTGTCATAAGGCCAGGTCATGCAGATTATACCGGTAGTGTAAAATACTCTGGTTTTAATGATTATAGAGGGGGAGGACATTTTTCAGGAAGAATAACTGCACCACTAGTTTTTGCTGGAGCTATTGCAAAACAGATTTTAAATGAAAAGGGAATAGAAATTGGAGGGCATATATATCATATTGCTGGTATATATGATTCTCCCTTTGATAATGTAAATATAAATTCAGAATTGCTGAAGAACACAAAGCAACTTAAATTTCCAGTCCTAGACCAGAATAAAGGGTTGGAGATGATAAGTGCCATTCATAGAGCAAAAGAGAATCAGGATTCTGTTGGTGGCGTGGTAGAATGTGCTATATTAAATTTACCAGAGGGGCTAGGATCTCCTTTCTTTGATTCCGTAGAAAGCTTACTTGCTCATCTTTTATTTTCTATACCTGGAGTAAAGGGTGTAGAATTTGGAACGGGCTTCGATATGGCGAATTTGAGTGGGTCAGAGGCCAATGACGAGTTTTATATGGATGGTAATAAGGTTAAAACATTTACCAATAACAATGGAGGGATTTTAGGAGGTATTACAAATGGAATGCCAATGGTCTTCAAAGCTGCATTTAAGCCAACTGCATCTATTGGTAAGATTCAGAAAACTATTGATATAAGTAAAATGAAAGATACGGAGATAAGCGTTAAGGGACGACATGACCCTTGTATTGTGCAAAGAGCGCTACCCGTAGTAGAAGCTGTGGCAGCTATGGTTATTCTAGATTTGTTGTAGATTTTTGTTATTTAGTCTTGAATGGGGGATAATATGAAAGATATAAAAGAATTAAGAAGTGAAATTGATAATATAGACAGTAAGCTTGTAGAATTATTTGAACAAAGAATGGAAACTGCAATTGAAATTGCACAATATAAGAAAGAAAACAATGTAGATGTATTAAATTCAAATAGAGAGCAAGAGGTTATATCAAAAGGTGAGAGTAATCTTTGCAATAAAAATTTAAAAGGATCACTAAAAAAGTTTTTAAATTGTGTTATGGAAATAAGTAAAGATGTTCAGAGTGAAGTATTGCGCTCACAAGGGAAAGTAGAAAAATCTAGTAATGAATTAGTTGTAGGTTTCCAAGGTGTGGCTGGGTCTTTTAGTGAACAAGCTCTTATAGATTACTTTGGTGAGAATACAAAGACAAAAGCCGTAGATGAATTTGAAGACATATTTACTGAACTTGAAAATGATTCCATAAAATATGGGATACTTCCTATTGAAAATTCTTCAACGGGAGGAATTACTGATGTATATGATTTATTAAATAAATATGATTTTAAAATAGTAGGAGAAGTGTGCTTAAAGGTGAATCATAATTTGATGGCCATTAAAGGAGCAACAATAGATGATATTACGGAAGTATATTCCCATTCGCAAGCTCTAAGTCAATGTAGTGAATTTCTAAAGTTAAAGAATTCTTGGACGCAGGTTCCATTTTGCAACACTGCAAAAAGTGCTGAACTTGTATATAACTCAAAGGAAAAGTTTAAGGCGGCAATTGGAAGTAGAAGGGCTGCTGCACTTTATAATTTAAATATACTGGCTCACAATATAAATTCTAATAGTAAAAATATAACACGATTTATTATTATTTCCAAGAATTTGGAGGTAAATAGTGAATGCAATAAAACCAGTGTGATTTTTGTTACTCCTCATAGATCTGGGTCATTATATAATATCTTACGTCATTTTTCAGAAAATAATTTAAACCTTCTTAAAATAGAATCAAGGCCAATATGGGATAAACCATGGGAATATTTTTTCTATATAGATTTTGAGGGTGATTTAGATGAAAATACTGTAAAAGAGGCTATGATTGAAATAAAAAAAGCTAGTAGTTATTTTAAAATTCTTGGAAATTACAAGAGATTTATTTAGGGAGGAGGTAAAATTTATGGGATTATATGGACTTTTGGGTGAAAGCTTAAAACATAGCATTTCTCCTCTTATCCATTCCACAATTTTTAAGGAGTTAAATATAGAGGGAACTTATGAGCTATTTGAGATTGAAAAAGAAGAAGTGGAAAATACAATAAATAAATTTAGAGATATAGGGGTAGTAGGTGTAAATGTTACTATTCCCTATAAAACAACGGTTATGAAATATATAGATGAAATCACCAGTGAAGCGAAAAAAATTGGAGCAGTTAATACAATTTGTTTTAAAGATAAGAAAACCGTTGGATATAATACGGATTATGCTGGGTTTGGAATGATGCTTAAAAAAAATGAAATATATATTAAGGGAGCGAAAGCAGTGGTTTTAGGTAGTGGTGGAGCTGCAAAGGCAGTAACTACTTACCTAATAGATAGTGGAATAGGTGAAATAACAATTGTGAGTAGAGGGGCCAATAAAATAGAAGATATACATGATAAAAAGGAAATTAACATTATACCCTACTCGGAAATATCAAGCCTAAATGCTAAGGATATTATTATTAATTGTACACCTTGTGGAATGTATCCAAATGTAGATAGATGTCCAATTGAAAAAAGTAGCATAGCTAAATTTTCTACAGCTATTGATTTGATATATAACCCAAAAGAGACCCTATTTCTAAAGCATGCAAAGAAACTAAATATGAAAGCTGTTAATGGACTATATATGCTTATAGGGCAGGCGGTTAGAGCTCAAGAATTATGGCATGATATAAAAATAAGTACGGAAACTATAAATAGTGTTTATGAGAGATTGAGGTAGAAGATATATGGAGGATAAGAATATAGTACTTATTGGCATAACTGGTTGTGGAAAGACAACAATAGGGAATATTTTGGCCCAGAAACTTAAATTACCATTTTATGATGTGGACCTGTATATAGAAAAAAAACAAGGAAAAAGTATAGCTGATATATTTATACAGGGAGAACCGTATTTTAGAAAAATTGAGAGCCTAGCATTAGAGGAAATCATAAATATGGAAGGTTGTAAGGTTATTTCTACTGGGGGAGGCGTGGTTAAAATCCATAAAAACATGGAGTTTTTGAAGCGTAATTCAATTGTAGTATTCTTAAATAGAAATATAGAGACAATTGTAGGGGATATAGATGTAAGTAATCGCCCTCTATTATCAAAGGATTTATCGAAAATATATGAGTTATATGAACAACGGCTTCCACTTTATAGAAAACATTGTAATTTTGAAGTAAATAAGGAAAGTATAGAAGAGACCCTAGATGAAATATTATATATTTTGAGGTGAAGTTATGAAAATATTAATTGTAAATGGACCCAATATTAATTTTTTAGGAATTCGAGAAGTGAATGTATATGGTAACACTAATTACAAACAAATGTGTGATAATTTATATGATGTAGCAAAAGAGTTATCAATAGAGCTGAGTATAGTTCAGAGCAATATAGAAGGAGAACTTATTAATTATATACAGGATGCCTATTCTAAATATGATGGTATAATTATAAACCCAGGTGCTTATACTCATTATAGCATTGCAATTTATGATGCATTAAAAGCTGTAGCAATTCCAACTGTAGAGGTACATATAAGTAACATACATGCAAGGGAAGAATTTAGAAAAACCTCAGTTACAGCTCCAGCTTGTATAGGGCAGCTTTGTGGTTTTGGTGTTTATGGATACACAATGGCATTAAATGCTTTTGTGGTAGGTGAACTAAAACCTAAGTAAATATAACGAGCCCCAACAATTGTTGAGGCTCATTATATCTACATGATTTATATTTAAAATTAATTACATATTATTTTTTATAAACTTAATTATATAACTTAGTGTGTAAAAATCACAATTTAGTTCTGCTTGAATCATATTTAAACCTTTTATTATGGTTTGTTCATCGAAATTTTCTAAGAGTATCATTAAATTTATTATGTTAATTCCACCATCTTTTGTATCAAGAACCCTTGCAGCTTTTACATATTTGTTTTTCATAACATTAATTACAGCGCATCGAAGCTCATCACTAATTTTAAGCTCAGGCATCTCACTTAAAATTTTAATGCCTGGGTTTTTAATATCGAAATTTTTAGCTTTTGTAACATCAGTTCTAAAAAATATAGTATTTTTGAATTCTGTATCCTCAAAATTAGCACCCTCTAAATTCACAGAATCAAACATAGCATTTTCAAATATAGCACCTTCAAAATCACTATCTTTTAGATTCGTTCCAATGAATTCAGCCCATTTAAAAGTACACTCTAAAAAAACACATGATTTAAAGTGTGCTCCGCGAAAACTTACAAAATTAAAATTTGAGTCTGAAAAATCACTGTTATAGCAATTACTTCTCTCAAGATTTTTATACATAAAATTCTTACCTGTTTTCTCTATATTGTTATAAACAAAATTACCCTTAACACTACGATTCTTAGCCATTTTTACCTCCATGCAAATATAGATATTTGCCTTCTTATGTTCATATTTCATTTTAAATACTATACATAATTTCAATAAAAGTCAATGCTTTCTTAATATGAAAACTTTTTATAGAGCAAGAGAAAATATTAATGTTATAGATTATACTTTTCTAGTATGTCTAAAAGAAACACTCCATTCTCATAGAATAATTCACCGTCAGCATAAATCTTTCCTCCATTCCTCATATTGCAAAGCATATCCCAGTGAATAGTAGATTTATTTAATCCTCCGGCTTCAGGCATTGAATCGCCAATAGCCATATGCACCGTTCCACCAATCTTTTCATCAAAAAGCATATTTCTTGTAAAATCTTTAATGCCATAGTTTGTTCCTATAGCTACTTCTCCAAATCTGCAGGCACCTCCATCAGTTTCAAGGAGAGCTTTAAGTAGGTCCTCACCTTTTTCAGCTGTTGCTTTTATTACCTTTCCACTTTCCACTTCTAAAACAATTCCTTTGATTTCTTTTCCCATGTATATGCCTGGGAAACTAAAGGTAATTACTCCATCTACGCCGTCTTCAACAGGGGAGGTGAATATCTCTCCATCCGGGAAGTTTACTTTCCCATCACAATTTATCCACTTTCTTCCCTCAACATTTACTTTGATATCTGTTCCAACAGAAATGAATTGTAATCCTTTTTTAGTATCAAGATATCTAATCCATCTTTCTTGCTCATCACTTATCCTTTTCCACTCTTCTGCAGGATTTTCAGCATCAAGTAATCCCGCACCATAAACAAAGTCCTGATAATCGCTAAAACTCATTGAAGCTTCCTGAGCATCAGAATAGGTAGGAAATTGTGTGCCACACCATCTTAGTGAACCATTACCCATTTTTTCAGAATATATTTTTCTCCAGCTTGCTGCGCCTTTAGAAGACATCTGAAGTTTATCTGCATCGATGCTTGAATTGGTCTTTGTGTTTCTATTTCCCCAGGCAGAGAGCCAAACATCTGCCTTATCAAGCATAGTCTTGAAAAGTACATTTTCAGAAAGAAGCTGTTGCTCATTGCTATATTTAAGCTTTATTTCTGAAACTTCCTGTGAAGAAAGTGAAGTTTCTACATGGGCACCTGCTTTCACGGCTTCCTTTACTACTTCAACCATCCAAGGGGTTGCAACCTCATCACAGGATACAAATACAAAATCACCAGGTTTAACCTGTGTGGAATAATTGACAAGAAGCTTTGCAAGTTTGTTAAGTCTTTGATCAGCCATTTATAATTTCTCCTTTCAACGTATAAAATTATTTTTTTTATGACAAAATAGTATAATAATAACAAATATTTATTGAGTGGTGATTTTAAATGAAAGATAGGGTTTTTAATAGTTTATTAATTAAATTAATAGTAGGATTAATACTTATTTTATATATTTTGTTTTTATACATGGACTTCTATAATGTAAAAACTATAATAACCTCTGAGAGTATAAAGTATTTATGTATATTACTTTGTTTTTTGATATCAATACTTTCTACTAAAAATTTACATGTAGATAAAGTTAATGATGTAGATACACAACTACTTAAATTGGGGTTATTTATTACTATAATTGCAGACTTGTGCTTGGTTATATTAGATTTTTATATTTTTGGTGTTGTTTTTTTTACTTTAGTTCAAATTATATACTGTGTAAGATATACCAATAAAAATATTAAAAAAACACTTATAAATCTTTTTACTATTTTTCTATTTATAGTTTTTACATATGCAATAGTTATATTATTTATTGAGGGAATTAATATTTTGTTGCCAATTTCATTATTTTACGTCATTTGTCTGTTAAGTAGTGTTATTAAAGCTATAAAGGCTTCTAATAATAATTTGTATACTCCGAAAAGTAAATATATGATACTCCTAGGTATGGTACTTTTTCTTTTATGTGACACATGTGTAGCCTTTTCTAATATAACTATATTGTTTCCTTTATCAGGATACATAATGACAAGATTCCAATCAATAGCTTATTTTTTAATTTGGGTATTCTATCTTCCGTCACAGTTACTATTAGCTTTAAGTGGGAATGGTAGAATCCCAAAGAACTTTTAAACAATTAGTAATCCTGTTTCTATTTTACCATTATAAATGTGTACTTTCAAATACAAAAGTGGGAGATGTTGCTAAAATTGTATTTTAAGGTTACAATATAATTTGTTAACAGTAATAATTGTTATTAAGATAGGAATTACAGCATTTAAAAGACATAAGGAGGATTAACATGCAAGGAAAAACTATAGTACAAATCAAGAACGTTACAAAGAAGATTGGTAAAAAAATAATAATAGACGATCTTACTTTTGATGTGCGTGCAGGTGAGGTATTTGGGTTTCTTGGACCAAACGGAGCCGGTAAAACTACTACTATTAAAATGCTTTTAGGACTAATGTCTATTACTAAGGGTGAAATGTTTATTGATGGATTCAATATTGAGAAGGATTTTGAAAAAGCCATTGCTAAAGTAGGTGGTATTATTGAAAACCCAGATTTATATAAGTATTTAACGGGGTATCAGAATCTTGTTCATTTTTGGAGGATGTATCCAAATATAAAAAGGGAACGTATTGATGAAGTTATCAAAATTGTTGGCCTTGAAAAAAGAATAAATGACAAAATAAAGACATATTCACTAGGTATGCGTCAAAGACTAGGTGTTGCTCAAGCACTTCTTAATTCTCCAAAATTATTGGTTTTAGATGAACCTACTAATGGGCTAGATCCAGCTGGTATCCATGAATTACGTAGTCATTTGAGGACACTTGCCATGGAGGAAAATATTGCAGTAATTGTGTCAAGTCACTTGCTTTCAGAAATGGAGCTTATGTGTGATAGAGTGGGAATAATACAAAATGGTAAATTGGTTAAAATTCAGGATATGAAAGAATTACTTGAAGATGGTGGTGATTCTGTTATAGCCCTAACTGTTACGCCAATTGAAAGTGCAAAAGCGTATTTAGAAAGCCTAAGTAGCAAATATATGCCAGTAATAAATGGTTTGGAATTAGAAATTACAGAGGACATGGAAAATGTTCCAGAAGTAATTGAAAAACTTGTGGCGCAAGGAATTAAGATTAATGGTGTCCGTAAAATCCAACAAAGCTTAGAGGACAAGTTCTTAAAAATGACAGGGGGTAACGAAATTGGGTAAAATGATTAATTTAATTCGTAATGAAAATATGAAACTTTCTCATAGCATTAGTACGTGGATAATGATGGGCATATTAATTCTTATCATAGTAGCAGTTGGTCTTATATCTAGATTTACAGGTACACAAGCATCAACGACTGATTGGAAAGCAGAAGTTACAACGCAAAATGAGTCTTTGAAAAAATCATTAAATCAGCCAGGTAGTGTTACTATAGTAGAGGATAGCACTAAAAAACTAATAAAAACTAATGAATATCGTCTTGAAAATAACATAGAACCTGTAAAGGCTAACTCCTTATGGGGATTTGTAGAAACATCAAGTGCCATTATATCCTTAATATCCCTTTTTGCTATTATACTTGGTGGTAAAATAGTAGCCAATGAGTTTTCTGAAGGGACCATTAAGCTATTGTTAATTAGACCTTCAAAGCGATGGAAGATTTTACTGTCTAAATACATAACTATTATGGGACAAACTATTTTAATGCTTTTGGTACTTTTTATAGTGTCATTTGTTCTTGGAGGAATATTGTTTAGCTTTAAGGGAGCAGCTACACCATACATTGCAAATTCTGGTGGCAAAATCACTGAAATTAATATGGTAGCACATATAGTTCAGATTTATGGACTCCAATGTGTAAATTTAGTTATGATGGTTACCTTAGCATTTATGATATCTTCTGTTTTCCGAAATAGTGCAATGGCTATAGGAATTGGAGTTTTTCTTTTAACTATAGTACAACCAATAATATTTTTTCTTAGTCTGAAATTTGATTGGGTAAAATTCATTTTATTTGCAAACACTGATTTAAATCAATATATTAATGGAGAACCATTAATTGAAGGAATGACAATGACATTTTCAATTATAGTACTAGTAGTTTACTTTATAATTTTTAATACTATTTCATATCTTGGGTTTACAAAAAGAGATATAGTTGCTTAATAAACTCAAATATAATTTAAAAAATATAGATTACCTAGATAGATTTAAGTAATAACTGTCAAGCATTTTTGAAAATGTCCCTAAATAAGTGAAACATTAGCACCAACAAATTGTTGGTGCTTTACTTTTTTATATCATGATTTTGGGTAAATTTAATAGACCTAGTGTATGCTATACTTTTTTTGAAAGAAACAT
>NZ_JAENWM010000161.1 GCF_016650035.1 Clostridium sp. | reverse complement strand
TAGTCGTAATTTTACTACGGGGTCGTACCAGCCAACTATAAAATGTAAACGAAACCTATGTTGATTGAATAAGCATAATAATTTTAACTTGTAATTAATTTGCATATGATTTTTTTACATTATTAGATATAACATTTCTTGAATTTTATTTATTAACTATATTAGATTACCACCATGGGATGGGATGAACTATAAACGATTTTACTAGCTCTAAACTCACATTCAATGTTTCATTTTCTCCTGCTTTACATTCAATCCATTTTTTAGGTGCCTGACACGACCCCATAGAATGTAACTAGAAGTTACATTCTTGCTACTAAATTAGTTTTGGAGTTTACACAAGAAGTAGCAAAAACGAAAAAACTTTATAAAGTTGAATCAAGCAATTTTCCTCCTAAAGAAACACATACTAAATATACCTATGGAGGATTACTTTGGAAAGGTGGCAATAATGGTATTATGATAGATAGTAATGGATATTATTGGAGTGTAAGTACAGAACTAATAGAAAGAATGGATAAATTATTAAAAGAGTCTCAAATACTCCGGTAGCTAATATATGAAATAAATATAATCATATTCAAGTATAGCTGGAAGTAGTGGCTAGATGACCTATAATCAATGTTGCCGTCCACATTGGCTGGCGGACTACTTTAAAAATCAGGGGGAAATAACATATGAATGATAATATTTTTTGGATAATTATAGGGGTAATGTTATTATCAAGTATCTTAACTGGCATTCAGCAATTACGAAATGATAGTAAACGCACAATTAAAATTTTAGAAAAAATTGCTAAACAAATTGGAGTACCTGAAATATCAGTTGATGATGAAATTAAAAGTCTTGTTGTAGATGTATTGTTATTGCAGTCATATATGGCATGATTAGTACTCGCTTATATCCGAATTTGACCTACTTTTTCTTTGGACCAACAATAGGCTTTTGGGGACTTTGTTTTGTTATGCTTGCTATCTTCAACATTATTTTTATATCTATGTTTTACAAAACAGCTTATAAATATGGTGCCGCAACGATTGCAGGGATTACAGGTGCTATGATTTTCGCTGGTGGAGCAGAGTGGTTGGGAATAGTAAATTCTTTAGTATTTGACCTTTTTAAAGGTACTGGTGCTGATAATATGGCAACTCAATTAACAATCTTGATTGTAGGAATTGCTATATTTTCAATATTCAGCCTTGTTGCTTATAGTATTGCAATTAAACGATTTGAGAAAGTGGATATATAATGGACATAGCAATTTCAAACACATCTGAAAAACCAATTTATCAGCAACTTTTTGAACAAATCAGCGCTCAAATTATAAAGGGAGACATAGAAAAAGGTTATAGCTTGCCACCAATAAGACGAGCAGCCAAGGAACTACGTGTTAGTATCATCACAGTAAAAAAGGCCTGGGAAGGACTGGAACGATGTGGTTTGATTTATAATGTAACAGGTAAGGGATGTTTTGTAGCTGAACACTCATCCGAAGAGATGCTTCAAAAGCGTAACGAAATGATAATAAAGCAAATGGTTGAGGACACTTCATATTACAAATCTCTTGGCCTCACCATAGAAGAAGTTTTTGAGCTTATGAGGAAGGTTTATTGAGAAGGTATGAGTATGAACGTCTTAATATATAGTATAATTCTCGCGTCTCCACAGAGGTGGAGTGCTGTTCGCTACTAAAAAGAAAAGTGTAGAGGCGCGATAATTAAAAAACATAGTAAAAACTTCGTAATAAGGTTTGCAAGTCTAAATTATTTATTCAATTAGGGAATTTAATTGGTCTTTTATTGCTGAAAATGACACTCCCTTTTCTGTACAATAGGTTCTGATAATTTGATTTGTTGGTGGCATAGGTTCGTTTAATACCTCTTCAATTTGTTTCTTGGATATTCCTGCATTAAGTAATTGTTGGAAGGTTGTAGACCCCTTTACCACATTCTCTTCTTCATTGCTCACTGCAATGCTAGATTCATTGTTTTTATCTAAAGGCTCGGGTGAATTTTCTGTAATATTAACTATATCAACCTGATGACTTTTAAAATAGGTCTTTTGTACCTCATCCAACTTATCTAATTCTAAAAGTATTTTCACGGCTCCATTAGGTAAGTATGAATCTGCCAATGTCACCGGTAGATTTTTGTACAGAGCTACAAAAATCTGTACTGATTCATTGCCAATTTCAACTTCTAGATTTTCAAATAATCCCTCTAAATCTTTGGTCTGAATATCTGTAGGAACTGTATCTTTTGGAATATTAAAGGCATCAAAGAGAACTGGTACATCTATTTCAAAAAGCTCCCCCACCTCTGCAAAAGTATAAGAACCTCTTATATCTTCTGGATTATATTCACCAGCATTGTCCCCAATTTGAATTTTTGCAGGTATCTTTGTGGAAGTTGTCGTCCATATATCTAACCCTATTGTAATCAGTATACCACCGAAAAAAACAGTTAAAATAATAATAGCTAGTTTATTCGTTTTGATATTCATTGCTGCTCCTCCTTTGATTGTATTTTAACTGTTGGTTGGTTTATTTTTGCTAAATTTACTGTGTTAGGCATCGGACAACTACTCTCAGAAGTACATTCCATACAACTAATACATTGGTGATCGGTAATGGCATCCTCTCCTGAAATAGTGATATTCATAGGACAAGCTTTGTCACATGCTTTACAGTTAATGCAGCTGCTTTGGGTACGTCGTATTTTGAATATTCTAAATTTATTTGTTAATCCTAGCAATGCTCCATAAGGACAAGCATATTTACACCATGGTCTCTCAACAAAAAGTGATAATATTATTGTAACCCCTAAAACAATAAGTGCTTTTGGTGCTACCTCATTTGACCAAAAATTAAATAGGGCATAATAAGGATCAATATCTGTAAACATTAAATAACCTGACTTGGAAGTCACTATAACCACAGCTATAAGTAACAGATATCTAAAATATCTCATATAGCGGTCAATGCCTTTAGGAACAAAATTGTTATATCTATTCTTAAAAATCCTCTTGCCTATTTTCCCAATCCACTCTTGGAAGGAACCTAGTGGACATATCCACCCACAAAATACTGGTCCAAAAAAAACAGCTAATATAAATATAATTCCCATGAGTACAACGGATGACATATGAATCTTCTGGATAAACGTTCCCAATGTGGCTAAGTTATAAAGTGTGACCACCCCACCAAAAGGACATAATGCATGAAGAGAGGCTTCGGATAAAAAACTGATGCCTCCTCCTGCTTCTGCAAGTGTTTTGTTAATTGCTATGGCTCCAATAAGAACAAAAAAGAATATTTGTACTATGGACCTACTCTTAATTCTTTTAGATTTTAACATTTTTATTCCCTCCTATTTTTCAAAATAAGGGACTGTCAATATTGGCAGCCTCTTATTAAGTTATTTAGTTGTTATGAACTTAGTATAATTTAAAAATGTGATGAAAGTATGTTAGAAATGTCATAAAAATCAAAAATATATTGACTGTTATCCATATAGAATCAATTACATTTTCTTGATGCTATAGTTGATGAATTTCTTGAATATAAATTTATCAGTATGCCAGAACAAAATGTTGATATCAGATGCATCATGATTTTGAAGATATAGAGATAAAGGTTAATGCACCGAAAATTTTAGAGGATGTCCTCCGAAGGAAAAGGAAGAAATGTATGATTACTACGGGGTCGTACCAGCCAACTATAAAATGTAAACGAAACCTATGTTGATTGAATAAGCATAATAATTTTAACTTGTAATTAATTTGCATATGATTTTTTTACATTATTAGATATAACATTTCTTGGATTTTATTTA
>NZ_JAENWM010000084.1 GCF_016650035.1 Clostridium sp. | reverse complement strand
TGGTATAATTCTTTTGTGTAATTCTTTTATTTATCATATTATAATTATACATCAAAAGTGGATTCCTCGGAATCCACTTTTGTATTTGGAAAATAAAAAAAGCTGTCTCAAAATAGAAATTAATTTCTATTTTGAGACAGCCCCTTTCTTATGCCTTGCAATAACAAGGTTTAACTCTTGGTCTTTCATCGATGGTTATCTTTATTACTTGATTTTACTCATTTTATATCAATTTCAAACCAAAAATATACTCCATTATCTATATTTTTTACGCCAAAAGAATTCTCATGAGCTTCTTGAATGGATTTTACTATGGATAATCCTAAGCCATGGCCACCTTTTTCTCTGGTTCTTGCTTTATCTAACTTATAAAAGGGATCCCAAATCTGTTCTAAATCATTTGTATCAATTGCGTTACAACTATTAAAAACTTCAATTCGAATATGTTCTTTTAACTTAAATAAACTAATCTTTAAGGTGAGATTTTCATCCACGTAAGTGGGAGCTACTGTGTTAACTTCAAAATCTATATTTTCATCTTGAAAAATTTTTACGTATATATTAAGTATTTGAGTAATAAATGCATTTATTTCAAAAGAGGACTT
The DNA here is from genome assembly GCF_016650035.1 of Clostridium sp. Classification (GTDB taxonomy): domain Bacteria; phylum Bacillota; class Clostridia; order Clostridiales; family Clostridiaceae; genus Clostridium_AD. Next base: position 17,183 of record NZ_JAENWM010000084.1, on the reverse strand, counting down.
ATGTAACGTTTTGTCCCCGAACTCCATTTGGTCAATATTTAAAAGGCTCTCCACTAACTTATTCATTTTTATAGATTCGTCAATAATAACATCACAATAAAAATTTGACTTTCCCTTATTTTTTACAATATTAAGCTTGAGTTCTTCAGCATAAACTTGCATTATTGACAGTGGAGTTTTTAATTCATGGGACACGTTGTTAAGTAAAGTACGTCTTTTCTCAACTAATAAATTTTTTTTCTTGGATTTCTTTTTCTAACTGGGTGTTTTTAACGTTTAAAGTTTTTATAGCTTTCGATAACTCTTGGGACATTTCATTTATGCTATGGGATAAGTTGCCTATTTCATCATTTGAAATAACTGCACAAGAAGTATTAAAATCTAGATGTTTCAAACTTTTAGTTACATCATTCATTGCTGATATAGGCTTTGTAAAATAATTTGAAACAACGTAAGCAACTATCATGGAAATAACAAATACAATTAATCCTATTATCAATAAGAAATCATTGGATACTTTGATATTGGTTTTTATTGCTGAAATAGGAAGTTTTAATTCTATTATATTCCCATTATCTAAGCTTCCGAGTAGTAGAAGATTTGTATTAGTTATAAAAGGGTCGCTGGCCCAAATAAAACTAATTTTAGCGATATTACTGTGACAAAGTTAGCGTATATTTAGGATAACAGGAAGGAGGAGGGCAAAAGGTGGAACGAAAGTTCTTCAAACGTAGATATTTTAGTTATGAGTGATTCAGGTGAAAATCTTTATTCCACCAATGTTTTTTTAGCTGACAGAAAATTACTGGATGAATTGATGGATATTATGAATATTATGAATATTAATAGACTAGATTTTACTCCTCCTATTTCAGACCATAAAATTCTTCCCCCTACCCCCACAATAGAAATAACAAAATCCGAAAAAGTTAATGATAGAAAGAAACTGTTTTAAATTATCATCATAATTACTTGAACTAATTGAATTAATAGTGGTGTAATAATTTTTCTGTGTATAAGTATAATAGGATTCCAGCAATAAGGTATTAGCTAATATCAAAAGTATTACTAAAAAAACAATGAGTGAGCCTATTTGGAGAAAAAGTTTCTTTTTTATAGAAATCATCACCTCAAATTTATATCCATAACCTCTAACAGTTTTTATATAATTTCCATATTCTTTTAACTTCATCCTAAGTCTATTAATATGAGTGTATACTGTTCTATCAGTGCCATCGTAGTCATATCCCTAAACCTTGGTTATTAATTTCTCTTGAAAGTACATTATCTTCATTATCTATCATATAAAGTAATAATTTATACTCTGTAGTACTTAAATCAATTATATCTCTATGAATTTTAACTATATGTTTATCAGTATCAATTCTCAGGGGACCGCTTATCGGTATACTGATGTCACCATAAGTTCTATCCATTAAAGGATTAACTCTAGCAACTAAAATAGAAGGACTAAAAGGCATGAACTTAAGTATACAATTAGTGATTTAAATTGTTTAATATTAAAAAACAGATTGAGCAAGGTGCTCAAGAAAGATAAAAATTGTCCTGATGAAGGATATAGCATTGCCAGCGTATATTTTGATGATTACAATAATAAAGCTTATAAAGAAAAAATAAATGGTGATAGTATAAGGCATAAATATAGGATACGTTTCTATAATGATGATACCAGTTTTTTAAAGCTTGAAAGAAAATCAAAAATACATCAGATGACTATGAAATCATCAGTTAGTTTAACGGAGTCTGAAGTTAAGGAAATTTATGATGGTAACTTTGAGTTTTTAAAAGAGAAAAAAGAGAAAAAAGAGAATTTATACAAGGATTTCTATTTTGAGTTATCCCATGGTTTGATAAAACCCAAAGTAATTGTTAAATATAACAGAATAGCATTTATTCATCCAGTAGGGGATTTGAGAATTACCTTTGATACAAAAGTAAAAACATCTATCAATCAAGTTAATATATTTGATGACAATATCAACTATAGACCAGTCTTAGGTATAAATGAAAATATACTGGAGATTAAATTTAATGGAGTTATGCCGGATTATATAAAAGGTCTTATTGAATCTGGACATGTAATTGCATCATCGTCATCAAAATACGTTTATTCAAGAAAATATAATTATAAATTTTAGGAGGAATACATATGTCATTTCAAGATATTTTTAAAGAAAGTTTTTTAGAGGGTTCAACTAATTTATCAGCATTAAACATCGCAATCACATTATTATTGGCATTTATAATTGGATTATTTATTTTTCGAATATATAAGAAAACTTATCAGAGTGTAGTTTTCTACGAAAAGTTTTAATATGTCATTAGTAATGATGACTATGATCACGGCGCTAGTAATAATGGCAGTTACTTCAAATGTTGTTTTGTCATTAGGTATGGTAGGGGCTTTAAGTATTGTTCGTTTTAGAGCAACTATTAAAGACCCTATGGACATAGTATTTATGTTTTGGGCTATAGCATCTGGTATTGTAACCGGAGCAGGTTTCTTTCTTCTTGCAATAATGGGTGCTCTTGTAATAGGAATAGTTCTTTATATATTTAATTTAAACTTAAAAAATGAAACCCCATATATTTTATTGGTTAATTTCTCAAGTGAATCTGATGAAACTCAAGTTATAAATAATATTAAATCAAAAGTAGCTAAATATTTTGTAAAATCAAAAACAGTTGACAGTTCGCAAATAGAACTTACAATTGAACTAAGATTAAAAGGTGAAGAAATAAGTTTTGTAAATGAACTCAGAAAAATAGAGTCAGTTACTTACGCAATGTTGGTTAGTAGTAGTGAATATTCTTGTTAGATAGAAGGTAAGTGGTTTTATGAAATGGATTAAAAGTTTAGTAGCAATCATTGTATTAATTGTTCTATTAATAACTGCGAGTATCCTTCCAATATGATACATTTTCAGTTGATAATTATGATGATGATTCCGGAAAATAAGGACAAATATGATAATGAAGGTTTGGTAAAACTGATAAAAGCAATAGACGATGGTAGCGACTTAGATTCTATTTTTAATGTAGATTCGTTCCTAAAGTATTTAGCGGTTAGTACAATAACATTACATTCAGACAGTTATCAAGGCGCTATGTACCATCATTATTATCTTTATAATAATGATGGAGTCTTTGAATGGATTGCATGGGATTTAAATATGATTTTTAATGGATTCGATGCATCGGGATTAACTGATTTGGAAGCAACCAAGTATCTAATTGATGATCCAGTTACTGGGGCAATGTCAAAATATCCATTAATAGAAGCTATTTTTAAAAACGAAGAATATGTAGAGCAATATCATGAATATCTTAAAACAGATACTACTGCGTTCTATTCATACGAGGAATTTGAAAATGCTTTATTTATCGATGAAGATAAGAGCTTAAGCTTAGTAAGCTTTGAAGGGAAAAGAGTGGCTAATGTAGCTCAGCAACTTTCAGGGGATATTGCAAGCACTAATGATGGTGAGGGTAATTCAGGATATGCAGCTGCGGGTGGAATGGGACAAAAACCAGAAGGCGTTGAAGAAGATGCAAATGGTGATGCCAAGGCAGTGCCAGAGGCAATGGATGGAGAAATGCCAGAAAGACCAGCAAGACCTGAAAATGTAGATGGTGGAGGAATGCAAGATGAGGCAGTAAATAAAGAGGTTACAGTTGAATCAAGCACTAATACTACTAGGAGTACAACAGATATTACCATAATCGTATCAATGGTAGTTCTAACTATTGGTGTAACTGTGTATTTATCAAAAAACGTAGCTAGAAATAGGAGCGGCATTATAATTTTAGCTATGGGATGAGAGTGCTAAAATCGGATAATCTATAAAACATCGTAATATTCATAATGAATTTGCGGTGTTTTTATATCGTTTCAAAACGAAACTATGCATTGCACAATTCTTTTATTTGAGTGAATAAATTTCCAGTTGTAATAAAATTTTATCATTTCTGGGACAATTCTGTGACATTCATTATTTATAATATACAATATAGTAAATAAATATGGCGAATGTTAGGGAATTTTGAAAAAGAGAATATGGGAGTTCTAATTATAAATATGAAAAAGATAAGAATTTTAAGCTTTAAAATTTTGGAATGGGGGATTATATTATGATGATTAACAATTATAGCAGTTATAAACCTTTTGCAAATATTAGTACGAACACTGCAAAAGATACTGATTCTCAAAATGTGAAAGCCAGTGGGAGAAAAGGCGGTCCGAGTGGTAATGAAGGACCCGCTGTTGACACAGATAATGATGGTTCATGGAGCATAAGCGAAGTGGAACAGTACGTATCTACTTCTAATAAAACTTCAGACACTTCATTGGATGCTAAATCAATTATGAGTAAATATGATAGTGATGGAGACGGTAAGATCGGTAGTAATGAAAGAGAAACTTTAATAACCGATAATGCGTTTCAATTGCCAAGACCTCAGGAACTTAAGCAAATGATGAGTTCAACAAATAACAGTGATGCAACTGTAGCAACTACTAATACAAATACAGTGAAAAGTAATGATTTACAACAGATGAAAGCCGGAGGAGGCCCAGGAGGTCCAGGAGGTCCAGGAGGCCCAGGAGGCCCAGGAGGCCCAGGAGGCCCGGAACTTGACACAGATGATGATGATTATTGGAGTACTAGCGAAATTGAAGATTACGTATCTGCTTCCAATGAAAGTTTAGGTACTTCATTAGATTCTGCTTCAATTATGAGTAAATATGATACTGATGGAGACGGGGAGATCAGTGTCACTGAAAGAGAGGCTATGAAAATAGATAATGCTTTTGAATTACCAAGGCCTCAGGAACTTAAAGAAATGATGAATTCAATAAGTAGTAGTGACGCTACTAATACGGAAACTGCAAGTTCCAATTTATATAAAAACTATTTCAATGCATATACAGCAAGTATTAATTATAGTATGAATAACCAAGAGGCAATTTTTCAAAGTACTATCTAAAATAAGAACTCCTATATTTAAACTAGCCATCCATTATTTTAATGGGTGGCTAGTTAGTCTAAATAAACTTCTTAAATTCGCTAATTTTCTTCCATTTATATATTAGTACGAGACTTGTAATTTGGGCTAAAGATAAAATCATTGGCTTTAATAGGAAAGATAACATTGAACTATCTGGTACCATCAAAAACATTAATAACAAATAGAAAGAAGAAACTGTTTCCAGTTTCTTCTATGGGGGCAGGTCCAAAGCAAATAATTGTAATTAAATAAGTGTTTTGAAAAAAAATTCTATATTTATTATTCTTCTTATTAGGAGTAATCCCAATTTGCAGACTCACGTCAAGAATACTTACAGCAGAATTTTCCATGAAAATACGAGTGGTTTTTATAACAAAAATGCCTCCGGCTAAAATAGTTAGTAAGGTTGTTTTAAATCTAACTTATCTACGATAGCAGTTAGTGCACAGGCAAAGTGATAACATCTGCTTTTAATTTTATATCACTTTCTACAAAGTCCTGATATAATTTTCTTTTGTTGTTATCTTTAAAGCAGGAAAGTATTCTTTCAGAAGATATTAATTTATCTTATGTTTTACCAATGTACATGCCATAGCTGCTATATTCATATTCCTCTATTCTATTTACCATATTTACCATATTTGCTCTGACTGGATTTAAATGAATGTACCAAGTTGTTGTTAACATTTGTACAGTATCTTTAATAATCTCAGAATGATATCTATACTGGAATAAATGACCAATATAATTATACTTTTTATTAAGGTACTGAGCATATATTTGATTAATTCTTTTCATTATTTTTGAAATACTAATATCAAAAGTTTTTATTTCTAAATGCACATGATTTGTCATTAAACAATAGCAATACAATTCACACTTTTTTCTTACCATACTTTATTTCTCCTATCATTTATTTACCTTTTGTAATTATAGCCAAATGATTTTATTGTAAACAATTTTAATCACAAATAAGTTATCAAAGCATTAATATACTTATGTATCTTTAGGTGTATCTGACCCCATAGTAAAAATTGGAACGTAGCTACTAATTTTTACTTGCTACTAGTCTTTTTTACTAAGTAAAACAAATCAAAAATGTGCTAATTAATACATTGTATTAATAAAATGTATTAATTAATACACAAAAAGAAAAAGAAATTCTGTTAAGTCTTCAATATGAAGATTTTTGTTATGCAGTTGATAATGAAAAAGAAAAATTTTATTATGAAAAACTATATATCTTTAGCAAAGCATATGAACTAGATAACTGGGGAACCTTGGAGTTTATTTATATATTATGCTTCTTAGTCAAAAATGATAATTAATAGGAGATAATAAGTATGTTACAGTTTTGTGAGAAATGTAATGATACGGTGAAATACTCTATTAGAGAAGAAAGAAAAATAAAAATCATTAAAGGAAGAAAAATAGATTATATGGGAAAAGAAGCTTATTGTGATGAATGTGGTAGCGAATTATTTATTCATGGAATAAGAGACTATAATCTAGAGATGCTCGATAAAGCATTTAGAGAACAGACAAAATTAATTACAGTACCCATAATAGAAAATATACTTGATAAGTATGATATTGGTAAAAGACCATTATCATTATTAATGGGTTGGGGAGAAGGAACTTTAACTAGATATTTGAATGGTGACATGCCAACTAAGCAGTATTCAGATATTTTAATTAGACTATTCAATAATCCAAAATACATGAGTGGAATGCTTGAAGAAAATAAAGGGAAAATAACTGAACATGCAATGGAATAAATGCACACATCAATGGATTTGAATTTAGGGGTGTACATATTTAGGGTGGTGTGTGCACTTTTTAATGGAATTATGAAGTCTTTTTTGGAATGTTTCCTCAGACCAAGTCAAGATGAAGTAGAGAGTCAATACAAATATGGAAAAGGTTTGTTAAAGTTTTTGTCTGGAAAACTAACAAAGGAGTTTGGTAAAGGATTTACTGCTGCAAATTTAAAAAATATGCGACAATTTTATCTGACCTTTCCAAAAGGCTACGCACTGCGTAGCCAATTAAGTTAGATACATTATCGTATATTAATGCGTGTGGAGGATAATGCTGCAAGAGAATTCTGTTTAGATGAATGTTCAAACTAATGATGAGGCAACTGTAACCATAGATGTTTATTTTGTAGATGAAACATTTTGGTTATCACAAAAATCAATATCAAAGCCTTTTTAATGTAAATAGAAATATTATGTTCTATAATTTAGATGCAACTATTTCAGTAGGATATAGAGTAAATTCAAAACAAGCAACACAATTTAGGAAATGGGCAACAAATACACTTACAGAGTATGTATATAAGGGCTTTGTTTTAAATGACAAAATGCTTAAAAATGACAAACCTTTTGGAAAAAATTATTTTGATGAGCTATTGGGAAAAATATAAGTTTTTAGCCTTTTCAGATCAAGAAATACTAGAAAACACAGGTAAGATATCTCATGAAATGTCTGTAGTAAAATATCACTTATATAATTTACCTCTCTAAATGGACAGTGATATAGTTAGGCACGGTTCTCCTTCACCAGCAAAACCCTCAGCTAATTTGTTTTATAATAGAATAATGGTATTAAATGATAACAAGTGAGGTGCAACTAATGCATAAAAATAAAGAATATAAAGCAACTATATATGACTTTAGTATTTTATGTTAAAAATAGGAATGAGCTATTCTTACAAATTTTAAGTAATGAGCCCTTTCTGAGGTTACGTTAGCTGGTATGCCATAAGTCAGCATCAGAGAATTTAATCTCTAATGGCTTAACTAATAAGGAAATAGCAATTACTTATGAAGGAATGGAGGAATTGTTATGGTTAACCTTGAAAACATGAACGCTAACTTTATTGAGCAAGAATTAGATCATAAAAATTATTTGAAATAGGCATTAAAGGTCCTTTGTTTTCAATGCTAAGAGCTATTGTAATGGAGATGAATATACCAAAGATTAAACAAACTTTAAAAACTATCGATTTACTGAGAAATATAGCGAATTTTTGAAATTTGTAATATAATATATATTATAAAAGCGATTTTTAAATATAATATTATTTAGTTATTATATAATTAGGGAAATGCAAGTATGGAATAATGTTGCTAAAAATAGGATAAATTCAATAAAGGTTGTGACATAGTTAAATGAGACAGTATATTTTAAAACGAGAGCATATCAGAACCGAGTTCAAAAATATATTTGAATATCCATTGACCTTAGCAGTGGCCGCTATGGGATATGGCAAAACCACATCTGCAAGAGATTTTCTAAGTGATGGCATTACGAAATACATATGGCTAACGGTTGATAGTGATGAATCATCGCCACAATTTATCTGGGATTCTTTTACGGGTCAATTGACTAAGACGAACCCAGAGACCGGCAAACAACTTCGTGCGTTAGGGTTTCCTACTGATGTGCCACAAAGAGATAAAGTCCTTAAAATTATTGAACACCTCACTTATATGACCAACACCGTATTAGTTATTGATGATTATCATTATGCTCATTCGCAGGAACTTGACAAGCTAATTGAACGAATCGTTCGGGCCAACATAAAGGGATTCCACATTTTAATGCTTTCACGAACGATACCTGAAATGAAGATTGATGAACTGGGGCTGAAAGGATATTGTTATCTCATAAAAAGCAATTTATTTGAAGTTAACAAGTCTGAAATCAAAGAATTTTTTAAGTTGTATCACCATTCAATATCCGATAATATCGCAAAACAAATTTATGATTTATCAGAGGGCTGGGTATCGGCCATATATTTAATTATGCAAAGCTATGATGAAATAGGCAAGCTGGAAACGGGAAGAAGCATTGAGAAATTAATTGAAACAGCAGTTATGAAACGGTATTCAAAAAGAGAAGTGTTATTACTCAAATCTTTATGTATCCTTGATAGTTTCACTCCTCAGCAAGCGGGTTTTGTGACAGGTGACCCAGATGCCGAAAAAATCATTAGAAAAATAAGTTATGAAAACTCTTTTATTCGTTATGACAAAAGAGAAGATATGTACCGTATTCATAATATTTTTAATAGTTATTTAAAGAATTCACTAAAAGTACAAGAGTCAGAAATCAACTTAACAATCTTGTACAAACGAGCAGGCGACTGGTGTAGCAATAACGGAGATATTATCACAGGATTAAAATATTATATGAAAGCAAAAGAATACGATTTTATTCTAAGTGAATTTGAAAAAGGCAGCATTAACCAAGTAATAGATAGTAATCCAAAATATATTTTAGAATTATTTGAACAGATACCAGATGAAGTAAAGTACTCTCACGCGATTGGTTATCTTGCCTTTACAGGTTTTTATGTTACGAATGTAAATATAGAGATTGGTTCACATCTATTATCCGAAATAGAGCGCTATTACCAAATGGATTGCAAATCATCACCTGCTATAATAAACCGTATTTGTGGTGAGATAGAACTAATTAAATCTTATATCAGTTTTAATGATGCGACATTGATGAGGGAGAAATTAATCAAAGCGCATAAGATGTTAGACGGGCACTCCTTGATCGCTAATAAAGATAAAATCATTACATTTGGGTCTCCGCATGCTTTGTATCTTTATTATCGCAAGGAAGCAAACTTGCTACAAACAATAGCGTGTGTTCAAGATATGTTTCACTATTACACAGATTTAGCTGGGGGTTGTGGCAAAGGGTTTGACGATTTATTGCAGGCGGAATATTTCCTAGAAATGGGCGATTTGGATAACGCTGAACTAAATGCATACAAGGCAATCTACAAAGCTAAGACGATGAATCAAGTCGCAGTTATATTATGTTCAAAATTTGCTCTTGCAAGAATAGCTTCAGCTCAAGGGAAATTCACAGAAGCTTTGGAAATAATGAATGAACTCAGTACTGAAGTAGAGCAATTTAGCAGTCCTATTCTCAATAGTGCCTTTGACGTGTGTGCCGGCTACATAGGTGGAATATCTGAGAATGAAAATGGTTTTCCTGAGTGGTTGGGCAATGGAGATATTGAACAAAGCGAAACACTATATCAAGGTATGGGATTTAATTACATTGTTTACGGAAAATATATTTTACTTAAAAAAGAGTATATCAGGTTAGAAGTGGCTTGTGAACAAATGCAACAGGTGTTTTCTATGTTTAATAATATATTGGGGTATCTTCACTCTCATATTTTGTCAGCAATAGCAGCGTATAAAATTCATGGTATGAACGAGGCTAAAAAGGCACTATTACTTGCCATAAAAATAGGACACGAAGATAATATTATATTACCATTTGCGGAATATGGCATACATATACTGAAAATCCTTAAAGAACTGCAAAAGGATAACGAGAAGGATGCATACCTGAACTTACTTGTGGATTATACCGCTAAATATGCGGATAACCTTAACATATCGAAAGAAAACGAATGTAGGATTCCTGTGCTTACAAAACGAGAAAAGGAAATACTAAGGCTCATTATAGAGGGCAAAATTAATCGTGAAATCGCATCCGAACTTTTCATTGCAGAGGTAACCGTCAGAAAAAATATTACTGCTATATACCGAAAATTAAATGTTACAGGTCGTTCTTTTGCAGTGAAAAAATGTTTGGAAATGAAAATCATGTAATAAAATAGCAAAATGTATCGCATGCGATACTATATTATCTAAGAAAACTCTACTATAATTATGGTAGAGTTTTTTGTTGTGCGCCCAGCATGGGCGTAAACTAAAGGGTAAAAGTCCATAGCACGGGTTAATAGTGCCAAGTGCATAGATTAAGACAAGGGTGTGTAACATTAATCGAAAATTTATGATTATAAGATAAAACAATGTAATATGCAGCCATGGATGGGAATAAAAAGGGGGATGTTTAATAATGATAATGAAAAAAGCACTAACGTTTTTAATTTGTATCTGTATGGTAGCAATGATGCTCCCACCACTTTCAGTTTCTGCAATTAGTGAGACTACGCATCTTACGTCCATTACGATTGATGGCATAAGCTCAGAAACAAAAATCAGTGATATATATGTAGACGGAGCAGAGGATATCGATTTTACGGATTTATATACCGATGCAACTGGTAAGTTTACGTTATTACTTCCTAATACAGTCACTTCAATAAGTGCTGTTATTGCTGGCAAATATCCTTATTATTCTGAAATCACGGCTGGGACTGCAACAACTTTGACAAACGGTTCAGACACCTACAAATCTTTGAATTTATCAAATGGTGCCGTAGAAATCCATCCTGATCTGTATCTTCAAGATGATATTGCACACACGTATCGCGGCACTTATTATATTACGGGCTCAATTAAGGGTAGTAGGTCTTTAGTTATAGTAAATGATTCCAATACTAATATAACATATAATATCATATTAGATGATGCTACTAATACAGGTGGACAATGGGATTCAGCAACAAATATTATAAATAGTGGCGACAAGACCAACCCCAATAATACTATTGTGAACATGACAATTGACGGAAGTGTTACCACAAAAGGGTATAATCACAGTGGTATAGAATCTTCCGGAAATAGTACCGTAAACTTCAATATGATTTCATGTGCTTCTATTTTTACTAGTACGGATTCATATCGCTCAAGATCTAAATCTGTTCAATCGACAGTTTCGATGAATATACTTAACGATGATTATGTTGCATCAGTGAATGGAATATCTGTCACTGATGAATATCCACTCACTAATGCATATGATTTTAAGCCTTTAGTTATATCCGGTCCTCATATATGGAATTCTGGTCAAGTAACCTCTCCAGCTACTTGTACGGAACAGGGGCTTAGGGAATATACCTGCACAATATGCAATGACACTAAAACAGAAACCGTTCCCCCACTTGGGCACTTATATGGTGAATGGCAATCTAGCATTACATCTCACGAACGTGTATGCGAACACGACTCGGCTCACACCGAAATCCAAGCGCATATATTTGGTAGTGATAATATTTGTACAATTTGTGGTTACGAAAAAGATACTGCAAAACCAGTTATAAGTATCAACGCAAACGGATATTCCGACAATACATGGGTGAATTCCGATGTAAACTTAAATATATCTAACGACACTTCGAATATTGGAAATACAACATTTGAATATAACCTAAATAACGGTACATGGTTGGGCTTTAACGGAACTTTGACCGTTTCGGGGCAGGGCTTAAATGCATATCAGTTCCGTGGGACAAGCGCAACTGGAGTTGTAGGCGACGCCTCAAATTTTCACGTAAAAATTGATAAAATAGCACCAACAATCGCAGTAACCGGAAACCCTACCAGTCCTGTTCAGTCAGCAAAACTTACTGCAGGAGTAACAACAGATGAATCGGGTGTAGCGAGTGTTACAGTGAACGGACAAGACATTACTGCAAGCTACAGGGATGGTTACACAGTCACATCAAACAGGGCGTACACCTTTATCGTTACAAACGCTGCTGGAGTGTCTAAAAGTCAAACGGTTACTGTAACCAATATAGATACCGCAAAACCTATTATAAGCATTAACTCAAATGGATATACAAATGGCAATTGGGTGAATACCGATGTAACTTTGGATATCTTAAACATCGCAGAAAATCTTTCCCAAACAACATTTGAATACAGTTTAAATGGTGGTACATGGACAGATTTCGACGGTACTATAACTGTATCAAATTGCGGCGTAAATTCATACCAGTTCCGTGCAACGAGCAAAAGCGGAGTCGTGAGTAATGTCGTGAATTTTACAGTTAAGGTAGATAAGACATCGCCCATCAATGCTACGATTACAACCGAAAGCAACAGCTTTCATTCTTTTGTTAATAACATAACCTTTGGTCTTTTCTTAAGGGAAACGGTTGATTTTACAATTACATCAGACGATTTACTTTCGGGTGTATCAAAAACAGAATATCAGATTGCTTTGAGCAATGAAACTTATGATGAAAATGGTATATGGATAGAGGGAAGCGAATTTTCAGCTAATCCAGATAAGAAGTTTGTTGTTTATGCCAGAGTGACTGACAATGCAGATAATACCGTATACATAAGTACGAATGGTATAATTACCGACAGCACAATCCCTGAGTTGTCAGTAGAGGCTCCAAGTAGCTGGCAGGCAAGTAATGTTACCGCAGCTATTAACGTGAGCGATGCTCTTGCAGGAATAAAAGAAGTAACCTACACAACAAATGAAACAATTCCACAACAAGGGACAACCTCTATTGTTGATAACAAAGGGGAAATCATCCTCTCGAATGAGGGAACATATACCTTGACCGTTACAGCAATTGATTATTCAGGTAATTCTATTGAAAAAACTGTTGACATTAAGCTTGATAAAACAGCGCCTACAATAGCAATAACTGGCAACTCGAGCAGTCCTGTTCAATCAGTAAAACTTACGGCAGGAGTGACAACAGGTATATCGGGAATGGCAAGTGTTAAAGTTAATGGACTAGAAATTACTTCAAGCTACATGGATGGTTACACAATCGTAGCAAACGGAGACTACATCTTTGTTGTTACAAATGGTGCTGGAGTGTCCGAAAGTCAAACGGTTATTGTATCCAATATAGATACCGCAAAACCTGCTATAAGCATTAACTCAAACGGGTGCACAAGCGATATATGGGTAAATGAAGATGTAACCTTAAATATCTTAAACACCGCAGAAAATTTTGGTCAAACAACCTTTGAATATAGTTTAAATAGTGCTACATGGACAGATTTCGACGGCACGATAACTGTATCAACAAATAGCGTAAAGGCATACCAGTTCCGTGCAACGAGCAAAAGCGGAGTCGTGAGTGATGTTGCAGGGTTTACAGTTAAGGTAGATAAGACGTCACCAATCAATGCTACGATTACAACCGGAACCAACAGTTTTCATTCTTTTGTTAATACCGTAAACTTTGGTATTTTCTTTAATGAAACGGTAAATTTTACAATTACATCAGACGATTTACTCTCGGGTGTAGCAAAAACAGAATACCAGATTGTTTTGAGCAATGAAACTTATGATGAAAATGGTATATGGATAGAGGGAAACGAATTTTCAGTTAATCCAGATAAGAAGTTTGTTGTTTATGCCAGAGTAACTGACAATGCAGGTAATACTGAATACATAAGTACCGATGGTATAATTACCGACAGCACAGTTCCTGAGTTGTCAGTCTCAGCTCCAAGTAACTGGCAAACAAGTAATGTTACCGCAGCTATTACTGTGAACGATACTCTTGCAGGAATAAAAGAAGTAACATATTCAACAAATGAAACAATTCCAAAGCAAGGTACGGTCTCCATTACGAATAATAAGGGATACATAACCCTTTCGCATGAGGGAACATATACCTTAACCGTTACAGCAGTCGATAACTCGGGAAATAGCCGTAGCATCACGGCCATTATTAAACTTGACAAAACAGCACCTAAAATAAAAATAACTGAAAATACGACCAGTCCTGTTAAGTCAGCAAAACTTTCGGCAGGAGTGACAACAGGTATATCGGGAATAGTAAGTATTACGGCGAACGGACAAGACATTACTTCAAGCTACATGGATGGGTACACAGTTTCAGCAAACGGAGACTATACATTTGTTGTTACAAACGGTGCAGGAGTGCCCGAAAGTCAAACGGTTACTGTAACCAATATAGACACCGCAAAACCAGTTATAAGCATTAACTCAAATGGATATACAAATGACACTTGGGTCAATGAAGATGTAACTTTAAATCTCGTAAACACTACACAAAATCTTGGGCAAGCAATATTTGAATACAGTCTAAATAGCGGTGTATGGACAGCTTTCGACGGTACTATAACTGTATCGCAAGACAGCGTAACAGATTATCAGTTCCGTGCAATAAGTAAAAGTGGAGTTGTGAGCGATACCACAGGCTTTACAGTTAAGCTAGACAAGACGTCACCGGTCGATACCGCAATCAGCTTCAATCAAAACCCTGTTAAAACAGTAGTAAACTTTAGCAGCTTCGGTTTATTTTTTACCGAAACGGTAGATGTTGAAATAAGTGCTACCGATACTGCAAGCGGTATTGATAGGTGTGAATATCAACTCATATCAGAGGGTACCACCTTCGATGAAAGCGGCACATGGGCGACTTTTGAATCCCTGTGTATTACTTCCGACTTTAAAGGTAGAGTCTATGCACGCACAGTTGATAACGTGGGTAATGTGTCCGGAACTGTGATAAAAGCGCTTGTTAAGGATGACACTGCTCCAATTATCAAAGCGAGCTATGAATATAGCGATGTTGTCACATATGATTCCAAAGCCTCAATTATCATAAACGTTACTGATAGCGGAGCCGGGGTGGAAAGCATTACTTATCAGATTAATAGTCAAGCCGCACAGACCATTCATTTGACAGATACAAACTATAATGAGTTAACGCAGGAGTATATATTCACTATAGCACACCTTCCAAATGGAACCTATGATGTGGTTGTTTCGGCTACTGATAATTCCGGTAATTCGGCCGACAGTATAAGCGTGGCTGTGAATAAAGCCTCTATCTCAACGGTAATGTTAACCCCTTTCGACGTTGGGATCAAGCAGGGCGACGAAAAGCTTTTTGTTGCTACTATAAAGGGCCAAAACAATCAAAGTCAGAAAGTTATATGGTCCCTCACAGGTAATACAAGCACTAATACCACCATTGATACAACAGGGAGATTAACAGTAGGTATAGATGAGACAGCAGCAACATTAACGGTTACAGCCACATCGGCAGTGAATAGCACAAAACATGCTAATACAACAGCTATGGTGATTCCTCTTAAAATAATAGCTGACGGTAATTCTGTTACCTTCAACCTCTCGGACACCATTCTACCTGACGGTATAACATCCATTGCTGTCGATGTGACTAACCTGACCTCAACTGGCACAAATGATCAAACCCATACAGTTATACGTCAGATGATAGGCGAAAACCCCTCACTTGGCAATCTTGACAACCTAGTGGTCTATGATATCAATATGCTTGACCAGGATGGCGTTTTCGTTACTGACTTTACCGGAAAAATTAAGGTTTCAATACCAATTCCAGAAGGTATGAGCGGTGATTTGCATGTTCTTTGGTATGCTGACAGTACCGGGGAAATTAAAGATATGAATGCAACAGAAGAAAATGGTTACATGGTATTCGAAACCACTCATTTTAGTATTTATGCAATTGCACAGTTGTCAGCCACAGAATCTGTAAGTATACCCAATACTGGTGATAAATTCCCGATTATTCCGCTGGCTATGCTAGTGATAACAGCACTAGGATTGACATTTATCCGAATAAAAAAACGATAATTATATCCTTCTACCAGTGTATAATGTTGTTCTATCAATGGACAGTGATATAGTTAGTATCGGTTCGCCTACACCAGTGAAACCCACAACTAATTAATTATTTGTGGGTTTTCTTTATGTCCTGATTTAGTTGGATTCGAGAGATGAAGAGTTAATCGCGTAAGACACAGAACATCCTTACCATCCGCAAGGTATATTAGACCGTCTGTAAATTTAATTAATCCCTGCAATAAGTCTGAGTTGAGATAATCACAGTATTCACTATTCGTAGCATCAAACTTGTCAATGTAAAATAGACTGATGCTTATGTAGTGGATTGGGATTTCATTACTGGGTGTTGCACATCGACAAACCCAAGTTGAAAACAAAGATTATTTTATGGAGAAGTGGGAGGCACAGAGGGAATTGTAGTCAATCCCACTGTTTATATATTATCTGATACTATCCATTCGCTTTTCAGCTCCCATAGAGAAGCTTGATTTGTCTTTGATAAATCTATATTGTCTTCAAATAAAGAATCCCAGCTTTTGATTATCTTATTCTTAAGCAATGGATATAAATTACCATTATCGCCCATAATTAGAGAAGATTCATTACTTATTCTAAATTTCTTCAGCTCCTCATTGTGCCTTTCTTCATCCTCATCATCAATAGGCAAATAAAAATAATTCACTACATAACCCCATTTGTTCACATCAGTATAGATAACATCTTTTCTATCTACTTCTATAACAAGAATAATAGTATCCTCTATAGGCTGTAGCATCATCTCTGCAGATGTGGAAAGCCAAATAGGA
>NZ_JAENWM010000102.1 GCF_016650035.1 Clostridium sp. | reverse complement strand
TGTTTCTTTCAAAAAAAGTATAGCATACACTAGGTCTATTAAATTTACCCAAAATCATGATATAAAAAAGTAAAGCACCAACAATTTGTTGGTGCTAATGTTTCACTTATTTAGGGACATTTTCAAAAATGCTTGACATATATTTCTTTGTTTTAATGGTTTTATTCTGTACTAAAAAATAAAAATCACCTAACAAATGTTAGATGATTTCTGGCGGAGAAAGAGGGATTTGAACCCTCGCACCAGTTTCCCAGTCTACACCCTTAGCAGGGGCGCCTCTTTAGCCACTTGAGTATTTCTCCATGGCATTATTTCTCTGTGTTTATAAAAAAAATGGCGGAGGAAGTGGGATTCGAACCCACGGAACGCTTTCACGTTCGTCGGTTTTCAAGACCGGTGCCTTAAACCAACTCGACCATCCCTCCGTATTTTCTAACAACAAAATTTATTATATCAGCATAAATATTATCTGTCAACATATTTATATTTTTTTGTACTTTTAAAATAAATAAACAACTTAATATTAAATCTTTAAGTTGTTTATTTATACAATTATTCTATACTATAGCTATATTAATCTAACCACTTATTTAGTAATTAGTGTTTTTCCTCCCATGTATGGTAATAAAACATCTGGAATAGTTATTGATCCATCTTCATTTTGGTAATTTTCAAGCACTGCAGCTAAAGCTCTTCCTATAGCTACTCCTGATCCATTTAATGTATGAATATACTTAGGTTTATCCTTTTTATCATCTTTGTATCTAATGTTTGCACGCCTTGATTGGAAATCCTCAAAATTACTACAGCTTGATATTTCAACATATTTATTATAACTAGGCATCCAAACCTCGATATCATATTTTAATGATGCTGTAAATCCTAAATCACCTTTACATATTGCAACCACTCTGTAAGGCAGCTTAAGTCCTTGTAACACTGATTCTGCATCTGCAATTAATTTTTCAAGTTCTGCATAAGAATCCTCAGGTTTTGTGAATTTAAGAAGTTCAACTTTATTAAATTGATGTTGCCTTATTAGCCCTCTAGTATCCCTTCCAGCTGATCCTGCTTCTGATCTAAAGCAAGCGCTATAAGCAACATGCTTTATAGGCAAATCTTCACCACTTAATATCTCATCTCTATAAATATTTGTAACCGGTACTTCTGCTGTTGGTATTAAAAAGTAGTCTGTATTAGCCACTTTAAAGGCATCTTCTTCGAATTTGGGTAGTTGACCCGTGCCAATCATACTTTGCCTGTTAACCATGTATGGAGGTAATATTTCAGTATATCCATTTTTATCCACGTGGCAATCTAAAAAATAACTTATTAGCGCTCTTTCAAGTCTTGCTCCCTGGCCCTTATACACTGTAAATCTTGAGCCCGTAATCTTTCCACCTCTTTCAAAATCTAAAATATCATTGCTTACCCCTAAATCCCAATGAGCTTTAATTTCAAACTTAAAATTTTCCGGCTGTCCCCATTTTCTTATTTCAACATTATCTTCCTCTGTGCTTCCTACGGGTACATTTTTATTAGGTATATTAGGAATTCTTAACATTATAAATTTAATTTTTTCATCCAATTCAGATAGCTGTATATCAAAATTTTTAATTTCATCTGATAATTTTTTCATATCGTTCATTATTTCTTCTATATTTTCACCACTTTTTTTAAGCTTTGGTATAAGCACAGATTGGGTATTTCTTTTATTCTTTAGTTCTTCAACCTCAATTAAAATATCTCTTCTTCTTTTATCAAGAGATATAATATCATCGATTACTATTAAATCAAAATTTTCACCTCTATCTGCTAATAACTCTTTTATTTCTTCTGGATTACTTCTTATTCTTTTTAAATCTAACATAATTATTCCTCCTTTAATCTAAATTTTTTTCTATATTTTTTGTACAAATAATATCAACTCTAGTATTAAGTATATTCTTGCACACTACATCACCGATTTTTAAAGGTGGCCCTACATGTATCCTACTTAATGCTTTAGAACATTCAATCCATAACTTCTTATTAATAGGCTTACTGCTTTTTACTGGAACTACATTAAATGAATTTGAACCTTTAATTCTAACTAAAGTTGTTAATATCGCTTCATTTTCAATAAAATTCAAACTAGCCTCTTCTGTCAAATACCTCATCTCCTACATACTATCAAATTCTTTTATTCTATATAGTACAATATTAGAATTTTTCGAGTCCTTAACTATATCTGGGACCCTTTTGTTTGTTTCTCTTGCTAAAATAGAAACAATTTTGTTTAAGCAATGTGAACCCTGACAATTTCCAAAGGCAGCACCTGTTCTTCTTTTAACTCCTTCTACTGTCCGAGCACCTAAAGGTCTCCTTATAGCATCCACTATTTCCCCTTCAGTTACTTTTTCACATGCACATATTATTTTACCATATTTTTGGTCTAGTTTAATAATTTTTTTTCTTTCTTCGTCACACATTTCTCTAAATTTATAGTATTCACGTCTGTTATCATTAAAGTCTTTCTTGTGTTTACATTTCATTTTACTAACTACACTTTCACACACTATACTTGCTATAGCTGGCGTCATAGTAACTTGACCATAGTGCTTCCCCTTAATTTGAATAAGTCCATTATCTATGTCACTATCATCTATTACCATAGGTTCCTCAAAAAAAGGCCACTCAGAAAACATTTTAACATCCATGCTATCTACACCACTTGTTATTTTAGACACTCTATCTACTACGTCATTATAACTAGAGTTCTCTTTTGTGCTAATTGCGGCTACAGTATCTCCCTCCATAGTTGGAAGAGTATAAATCCTTTGACCTTCAGAATCAAACATAAATAGCGCATGATAAAACCTTGTTTTTTTATTATTATCTAAGAGTAAATATTTTAGCATCCCCTCATTATTGATTTCTCCTCGTTTTTTTTCATTTACTATACTATAATTCTCTGAAGAAGTTGTGTTTATTACTATTTTACAAGTTAATGTGTTTTTATTAGTAATTACTCTAAATCCTTTTGTTATCTTTTGAATATCTATTACTTCTTCTTCTAATTTAAATTTTACATCATTATCAAAAGCTACTTCACCATAAGCTAATGCTAAGTCAAATGGGCAAATTACACCAGTATTTTTAGAATGTAATGCTTTTTTTATATCCACATTTAAATTTGGTTCCATTTCATATATGTATTCTGGTTGTAAAAGCTGTACATCCTTTGTTTTTCTATTTAGTGCTCTATTATATATTTTTTGAATCATATTAACTTCTTCATCTGTTTGAGCAATTATTAGTGAACCACATCTTTTAAACGGAACGTTAAATTTAGTGGTTATTGTATCCATCATTTTGTTTCCCATACGTTCAAGTTTCGAAGTTAATATATCTTCACTTTCAACACCATCATATATCATAGCAGTGTTTATTAGTGCTACATCATCAGCTATATCATAATCTTTTTCAATGACCGCTATATTAAGATTGTATTTAGATATTTCATAAGCCACAGCGCAGCCTATTATACCCCCACCCAAAATAAGTACATCATAATCCATTGTAAACCTCCACTATAAGACAAAACTATTTTACCTAACATTTATATTATATCCTTTTTCTTAACATAAGGCTAAATATCTTTGAAAATTAAATAACTCACTAAAAAAAGAAGAACAATTATCTATTCTTCTTTTCACACTCTTTTTATAAGGATTTAATCACCCTCATTTAGTTTATTTCCTTATATTATACGCAAAAATCATTTGTTTTAAACTTTCTTTATTTATAGGCTTATTTAAAACAAAATCAACATTTACCAATTCTCTATCTTCAAAGGAGCCTACCCAACCTGTCATTAAACAAAAATATGTATCTTTATTTAATCCTTTAACTTTTTGTGCAACTTGTAATCCGTTAATACCCGGCATAGTAAAATCACATACTATTATATCATATTTTCTTCTTCTTAACTCTGAATCTAAATCCTCACATCCGCATGTCTTTATTTTACATTTCGTAATTGACTTTATCATACTAGAAACAACACTCCTTATCTGCTCCTGGTCATCAATAACAAGAATATTCCCTTCAAACTTTATATTATTACTTAATAATATATTTTTAGACTTTGATATATTCTCGCATGTGGGTAATTTCATAATAAAGGAAGTACCCACATTTTCTTTACTTTCTATTTTCATTGTCCCTTTATGTGATAGAATTATAGTATAAGAAATACTTAATCCAAGTCCTGAACCGCTATTACCTTTAGTTGTGAAAAATGGCTCAATTATTCTCTTTTGAATTTCTTTATTCATTCCCATACCATTATCTTTTAATTCTATAATAACACTATTTGATTTATTTTTCGTAATAGCTTGTATTGTTCCGCCCTTTGGCATAGCATCTATAGCATTAGTTATTATGTTTATAAATACCTCTCTTATCTCTGTTATATTTCCTTGTACCTGCGCATTCGATTTTAACGATTTAATTATATTTATGTTTATGCCCTTAAAAATACTTTCCGTAAGCCACTTACTTCTAGTTAAATCTATTGCATCTGAAATCACACTATCTATATTAAGCGTTTCAAAATCATCATTATTAGATTTTTGGTTTAATCTTTTGACCCTCTTTGTTATGTTCATTCCATCAAATGCACAAAGCTCAATTACACTAAGTAATTTCAAACTTTGTTTATCTACCGTTTTATCCTTTAAAAGTTGAACAGACCCTAAAACTGGTGTAAGTATGTTATTAATATCATGAGTTATACCTGCCGCCATTTCACCCATGGCCCTCAGCTTTTCGTTTTCTATCATTCTATTTTGCATAACAGCAAATCTTTTCTGATCTTGAATCAAATAAAAGGCTGTTTTACATAATGATTTTAATTGTTCCATATTATTTTTAGATAGTTCTCTGCTATTTGAATATTTACCTACCGATATTACCCCTTTTGCTGTATCATAATATTCTACAGCAATAGCCATATAACTTACTATGCCTAATAATTTAAATTTTTCTACTAATTGTGAGTTTTGTATTTCACTTAAATTTAGTAATATATCTCCACTATTATTCTCTACAATTCCATTTAACTTATTAATGTACTGAATTATTTCTTTATCATTCTGTAGATAGTATTTTTGTTCTTTTGTGATACCATAATAACTATCCATAGATATTAGATTTTCTTTTGCTTTACTTGAATTGTGTAAAACACAAAAATCCACATCACAAACATCCTTAATCTTACTCATTATTATTTTTTTAAATCCATTCTCATCTATACTTTTAGGTATATTGGAAAATGTATCATTAAATAAAACTAAATTATTATTCTGATGTTTTAATTGTGAATTTGACCTGAGCATCCATATTGCTTTTTCTATTTCATTTTTACTTAAAAATTCCATTTCTTTATTTCTATCTATAATAATTACTAAATCAAATAAATTACTAAATGTATATAATGTATCAAAGTTATATACATTATTTTCAATATATACTAAGTTTGAGACATTATAATTTGAACATTCTATTATTTTTTGAACACATTTAATTACACATTGTAATTTACAAGATATTTTAATTATATTTTTAAAATCCCATATTATTCGTAATTTTTCTTTATCACCATATATAATACTTATAATATCTAAAAACTCTTTATAATTATAATTAAAGTCATTAATGACATATGTTATTATTTTAAATCTACCTGCATAAATATTGTTTTTTATGAAATCTTTATCACTACTAAAGTTATTTTCAATATCTTTGTAAAATATATCATCTGTAAATAAAATAATTTTTTCCTTGTTTAAAAGTGCATCAAAAATATATTCTTTTATTGTTTTAGGTAAATTATTAATATTTAAAACATCAGTACCTATACATAATGAATTTTTATAGTCTATATGTAAATTATTATTTATACATTTCATAATATACCCCTCGATTTTATAACATATCCACATACTCTCACTTGTATAAACTTATTCGACATTTTATTTTAAATTCCTTTGTTTTATACAATATATATTCATTCTATACATTCTAAGTTAATTTTATCATAAAGAAAAGGACATATAATTATATATGTCCTAAGATAACATTTTAAGATAATAGAATACGATTTAATCTATCTAAAAAACTTATTAATTTTTGTATAACCCCCTTATATCTAATATATTTATGGCTATTTTACTTATTAATATTATCTAATATATCACCTAATTGTTTTATAAATGTCCCATATTCAGCCCAATTACCACTTTTTTGAGCTTCTAAAGCCTTGTTGTATAAATTTTTAGCGCTCTTTATATCTTCTAGTACTTTCGCATCTACATTTGAATCATCTTTAATCTTTACTGTATTATTTTTATCAGTATAATCAAATAACTGAGTTAAAGCTGACTTTATATTATCAGCTAAAAGTATTTTATCACCATACGACACTACAATTTTTTTCATCTCTGGTATGCTTTTTTCACTTTTCGCTCTTAAATACATTGGTTCTACATAAAGTAGTGAATTCTTAATTGGAATAATTAGTGTTTCCCCAAATAAAACTTCCGAACCATTTGTATTCCAAAGCGATAGTTCTTTTGATATTACAGTATCTTGATTCATCTTTTGTTTAAAAAGTACCGGGCTATAAACTGTTTCCTTTGATGGAAATATATACAAAATCATTTTTCCATAATTATCTCCGTCCATTCTTGCTGCAAGTAAAGATACCATATTATCTCGGTCTTTAGTGTTAAAGTATTCAAGTAACACCATTTCTCCCTTGTTCTCTTTTGGTAGTTTCATTATGACGTAAGATGCTTCATTTACTTCAGCTTTGCCTTCAACCTTTTCTTGGTTAGTTGCTATAGACCATGTATCATCTCCACTATAAAACACTCCTGGATCTGTGGTATGGTATCTTCCTATCACATTACATTGTAATTTATATATGCCTTCTGGATATCTAAAATGCTCTTTTAATCCTTTTGGAATTGACTCTGAATCTTTAAATAATCCTGGAAATATCTTGGAGTAATTATTTGCTATAGGATCGTTTTTATCAACTATATAAAACTCAGGTTTTCCTTCCACAGCATCAATAACGACCTTAATTGAATTTCTAATATAATTTACTCCATTTTGTGGCTCCGAAAATGGATATCTGTTAGAAGTTGTATATGCATCTATAATCCAATATAATTTCCCCTGGTTTATTACAATATATGGGTCACTATCATATGTTAAAAACGGAGCTATTTTATTCACTCTTTCCATTATATTTCTATGAATAAGTATGTTACTATCAGAAGTTATATCCTTTGATAATAAAAACTTAGAACTTTGTTTATTTATTGCAAATAAAACCCTATTTATAAAACTCATTTTTATACCAGCTTTTCCTTCATAGTCATTCATTTGATTTTCTCCACCCTTAGGGTAATCAAGCTCTCCTATTTTTGTATTAACTATACTAAAATCATTAGTACTTTCGCCAAAATATATCCTTGGGTTATCTAACTCTATATCTGTTTTGTTCACAATGGGTATATTATTAATTACGAAATCTGGTTGACCTTCACTGGTTACAGAATTTACTTTATTCATAACCACCCCATATCCATGAGTATAAACTAAATGCCTATTTTGCCAAGTATTTGAATTATCTTTTAATGACTCTAAATTAATTTCCCTTGGTGCGAGAAATACTTGAGAGTACTTTCCGTTGATATTATATCTATCAACATCTAGGTCATTGAATCCGTAATAAAATCTCATATATTGAAACTGATTATAAAATTCTAATGCCGGCTTATATGAGTTGATTTTTATATTATCAATAGTGTCTTTGTTGTATTTAATATCTTCTTTATTTAAATCATTTTTTATATCAAATGGAACTTCTTCTATTTCATTAATATTAAAAGCCTTTCTTGTAAAATCTATATTATACTGGATATAAGGTTTTTCTAAAGTTTTTTCATTTGGCTTAACTGAAAATCTTTGAATTCCACTTGATGCTATGTTTTCCCCAAGTATTAAAGCAAAAATAACCATAATAGATATAATAATAGGCTTTGCTTTATATTTTAAGATACTTATAAATGTAATTATAGCTGCAATAAAAGAAGCTACTGCTATTATTTGATAGAACCTTAGGGTTACGTGTACGTCTGTATAACTTGCCCCAAATACCATTCCTCTTGGAGAGTAAACCAATTCCCAAGCTTTTAAAAAGCATCCTAAAACTAATAGTAATAATATTAATGCGGAAACGACGGCAAGCTGCTTCCCTGCGAATTTAGTTAGTCCGCTCTTGAAATTTTTAAATCTTTTTTCCTTATTTTGATGTAATATACGATCCTTTGCAGTTAGTATAAGATACGTTGTTACCGTAATAATTACTGTAAATGTTAGTATTATTATAAAAGTTCCATAAAAAGACCTTATTAATGGGAGTTTGAATATAAAAAATGAAATATCTTTTTTAAATATTGGATCTACCACATTAAAATTCGTAGAATTTATAAACTGAAGTATTGTATACCAATATTTAGATGCAAAGCTAAAAGAAATTACAAAAGAAATTATAATATTTATTAAAACGCTAAGTATATATTCTAATTTTTCTTTCTTTTTATTTACTTCAACAACTTTTTTCCACTTTACAATACTACTTTTAAGGGTTTTATAATATGTCCATATCCCAATATAATTCAATATAAATACTGGTAGCATTAACTTTAAAATTGATGTTAATTTAGTAAAATATACTGATAAATACCCCACTTCATTAAACCATTGTATATTTATAGCTAAATTAACTATGCTACCTAAGAATGCTACAACTATTATTATTATTACTATAATAATAGCTATGATCTTGCTTTTTTTCACTAAATCACCTCTTATTTAATTTTAGTAATTTACCCAAAGTTGAATACTTAGTTTCAATTGCACCAACTGGGCACAATTCTTGGCAACAAAAACATCTTATACATTCATGCATATTCCATTTAGGATTTAATATTCCTCCTTGTTTTACCATTTTAATTGCTCGTGGACATACTTCTGGACATACTTCTGCGCACCTACCACACCCTATACATTTTTCTTTAATAAGACTTGGACTTGGTGCTATCATTCCTCTTAGGAAATTAGTTACTTTTGGATTTACAAAATAAAAATTACCTCCTTTTCTACAAAGTACAAAATCTTTTGCTTTCATAGATTTTAAATTTTCACCAAGTATATTTATATCCTTTGGAAGTACAGCGCCACATTTGCTATCATATGCTTCTTTTAAAACAGGTGTATCTAACGGGTCATCATAGCCTATAAGCCTAACTGCCGTAGAATCTACAGCAGTTAAACTTCGACCCATAATGATTGTATCCATCTTATGTGGATTGCCACTTCTAGGACCATTACCTTCCATAGCAATTATACCGTCTAATATAGCAAAACTAGTTCCAACTGCAGTATTCAAATCCAGAAGCATTTTGCAAAAATTATTTGCGTCAGGCATTCTTGTATGCCAAGTTGCCTTTTGTGTTCCAGGTATACAACCAAATTGATTTTTTACAGCCCCTGTATAATACGCCATAGCATGTGTTTTCAGCTTTGGTAAGGATATTATAACATCTGCCTCATAAGCAACTTTAGCTATGTCCCAAGATTTACATAATATAGAGTTATCCAATTTAACATGTACTGACTCTTTAAAATCTTCAAATTTAACTCCATATTTATCAGCAACTTCCATAAGACCGGATTTTTCTGCTGCTTTTTTCGAATCTCCAAAGCCGGGAGAATCTCCAAAACTAATATTACCTGAATATTCCAGAACAATTCTAATTACTGCTTCAAATACAGCATAATGAGTTACTACTGGCGATCCTTTACCTTCAATGCTGAGCATATTAGGTTTGAGAAGTACTTTACTATCCTTTGGTATTAATTTTCTTAAAAAATCATCTCCACCTAATAGTTCAAACCCTTCCCTTAATTTCTTCTCTATTAAATCAACATCATAATCCATACATTTTAAAAGTGCCACATTTTCCATAATACAACTCCTTACCGTTAGTTAAAATAATGTTACCTTTATATAACTTAATCAGAAACCAAATAATTCTTATCTTTTAATTCTTTTATAATAGCTTCTATGATCTCCTCATTATCTGCTTTTATAGTGTGTAAATGGATACCTTTAGTTAAATACGATAAAGGCTTTGCATTATATACTTTAAATTTATTAACAAAGCTTTCAATATCCATAGTGGTTTTTATCATCAGCATTGCTCTTATTTCACCGTATAAAGAGTGTTCCACTATTACATCCTCTACTACTCCACCATGTTTTACAATACACTGAAGTTCATCATATATGTCCTCACATGTGTGTGAAACTGCAATTATTCTTCTTGCATAATTACTTTCGTCCTTTGGTAATATTAAGTATCCTTCTGAAGTCGCAATTATATTTACTCCCTCTGCTCTTATAATTGCAATATCTTTTACTATAACTTGTCTTGTAACGCTTAATTCTTCGGCTAAAAATTGACCTTTATATGTAATATTATTACTTTTTAATAATCTTTTAATATACTCTCTTCTTTCTTTTGAATTCATTTTATCCTCCTAATATTTTTCTCTAATTATATTCTATCATATCACTTATACTATATTCTTAGAAATGTTTTATTATATACTCTAATAACATTGTAATATTTTACATTTTCATAATGTATAAATAAAAAAAAAGAAACTATTTACTAGCTCCTTAATTTCTATCATCACATTCTTTTAATAAATCTAATTCTA
Source organism: Clostridium sp. (assembly GCF_016650035.1). Lineage (GTDB taxonomy): Bacteria > Bacillota > Clostridia > Clostridiales > Clostridiaceae > Clostridium_AD. The sequence goes on along the minus strand of NZ_JAENWM010000102.1, from coordinate 1,127 downwards.
TATCCTTAACTATATTATTGTTATGATGATTTTTCACTAAAAATAAAAATCTATCGTCGTAACCATACTTTTTCAATAAATTATATCCTATGTCTCCATGATTATAATATATATTAACATTTTTATTCCTCTTATATGCTCTAATCTTTCCATGTGTTATATTATTCATTATAACCATTATAGATTTATCTATTGGGTTCATACTATTATATATTTTACCTATATCATGCAACAGTGCAACTTTTAACAAAGTTTTCGATTCCAAATTTCTCTGATCAGAAGTTTTTTTTACATCCCTAGCAACATTAATACAGTGTTTTTGCTCATAAGTAGGTAATTGATGAAATAATTGCAATTCATAAGTTTCTAAATACATTTTTAAGAAATCTATATCTTCATCATTAATCTTAGAAACCATTGATAAATAAAATTGTTTTACTCTATATAGTGACATCATCAAACCCCTTTCATATTTTAATTATAATATTACTACTATAGTGTAATTCTTATCTTTCAAAAAATCTATAAAAATTAATTTTAAGTAAAATAAAAAACAGCCCATATTGGACTGTTTTTTATGGTGGAGACAACAGGAATCGAACCTGCGACCCCCTGCGTGCAAGGCAGGTGCTCTCCCAACTGAGCTATATCCCCTTATGGTGGACCTTCAGGGATTCGAACCCCGGACCGACCGGTTATGAGCCGGTAGCTCTAACCAACTGAGCTAAAGATCCATAGAAAACAACCTGGCGACAACCTACTCTCCCACAAAGTCACCCTTGCAGTACCATTGGCGCATTGAAGCTTAACCTACCTGTTCGGTATGGGAAGGGGTGTTACCTTCATGCCATAATCACCAGATTTATAAGATATTAATCTTACAATAAAAGTATACCAAGTCATAGTTAACTTGTCAATATACTTTATGAGATATTCTCTCAAAATTGCACAGTAAAATAAATTTTATCTTCTTATAAATAAGAAGTCGCATTATCTTGATTTTGTATTAAGGTCAAGCCCTCGACTTATTAGTATTAGTCAGCTGAACATGTTACCATGCTTACACCTCTAACCTATCAACCTGGTGTTCTTCCAGGAGTCTTACTTACACCGTGTTTACACACGAG
>NZ_JAENWM010000089.1 GCF_016650035.1 Clostridium sp. | reverse complement strand
TTAAACATTTCTCCTTTTTAATTATATTAAGATTTAAGAGCTGATTTACTTTATATGCCTAAAAAGGTAATGTTTTAATCATATTAAATCTTGTTGTTGCTGATTTTGCAATCTCAACTTCTTAATAATAGCATACATATTTCCAATGTGCAATACTTTTTTAGTTTTTTTCAAATAATGTTTTTATTTGTTATTTCTAGATATTGCCAAATTAATGGTCTCTTTAACAAGATCTATTGCTTGTAGTTTACTATGTCCTTTATGTTTAATCTCTTCTTCTTCTTTTCTTGCTACTGCCCTAAATGGATATTCTTTCTCATTGTTTTCTATAACTTCAATTGCGTAACCTCTATATTCTTCCATATTCCACCTCTTATTATTTATTTAAAATTTTGTTCATAATTCTATACTTTACATATATCATTTAAAACTAAACTGTAATTTTATTTAACTTAAAGCTTTCTTGGAATTCAACATTTCGTTTACTAATACTAATTTTCCATATATTTTTCCTTTTTTGTCCTCCCTCTCTTATAAAACTATTATAACACATTTAGAATAATTTGAATATTCTTTTATTGGATTTAGTTTTAATCTTCTTTTCTATGTTTCTTTTTTACTATTTTAAGCCTAAAGAAATCTTCTCTTTCTTTTTCCTCTAAAACTTCTGTAACATACTTCACTATTCCCTCATATTTAGGAATTTGTATATTTTGAAGTGCATTGGCTCTCTTTTGAGTCTTCTTTACTTCCATAGCTAATCTATACACGGCATTTTCTACTTCTGCAAGCTCGTAGGTTAAATATTTAACTCCATTAAACTCTTTCATTGATTCATCAATGGAAGCACTACTTCTATAAAACCCATATTTCGGCTCTATATCTCTTCTTTCAAAAATAATTTTAGGAACTTCTACTCCCATAACACTTCTAAATAAAATTTCATAGTCTTTAGCCTCTTCTACTGCCATAGCTATGTCCTCTATGTTTATTATTCCAGTGTTTATATTTGCATATTCTAGAGCTTTGTATGCCTTTCCGAAAACTATATTTACCTGATTTTGAAGTTCACGTGCCTTATCAACATAAGACATCATTTCTCTTATAAGCACATTTCTTTTTTTATCCAATAACTCAAAGCCTTTTTTAGAAAAATCCAAAGAACTTTTGGCAGCCATTAACGTAGATTTAGTAGGTGCAAAATTCTCCATATTACTCTACCACTTTTTTATAATATTTATCTAGAATCTCAGGTGAAACCCTATCTAATTCATTTTTAGGCAATATACCAAGAATCTCCCATGCTAAATCTAAAGTTTCTGACATATCCCTGTTTTCATCATAATTTTGTTTTAAAAACTTTTCCTCAAACGCTCTACCAAAATCCATGTATATTTTATCTATTTCCGACAGTTCATCTTCTCCTATAACTTGAGATAGGGCCATTACGTCCTGTACCCTAGAGTAAGCTGCAAATATTTGATTTGACACATCTGCATGATCTTCTCTAGTAAATCCGGCGCCAATACCATCTTTCATAAGTCTAGAAAGCGATGGTAGGATGTTAACTGGTGGATATATATCTCTGTGCTGAAGACCTCTACTTAAAACAATTTGCCCCTCAGTTATAAACCCTGTAAGATCTGGTACAGGATGCGTTATATCATCATTAGGCATACTTAATATAGGTATTTGTGTTATACTTCCTTCTTTTCCCTTCATCATCCCAGCTCTTTCATAAAGCGACGCTAAATCCGAATATAAATATCCTGGATAGCCCTTTCTACTTGGCACTTCTTCTTTTAAGGATGAAAGTTCTCGAAGAGCTTCACAATAATTTGTCATATCAGTAAGTATTACAAGTACATGCATATTCTCTTCAAAGGCTAAATATTCTGCAGCAGTTAAAGCACATCTTGGAGTTATTATTCTCTCCACTATAGGATCCTCTGCTAAATTTATATACATAACCACCTTTTCAAGCACTCCCGCTTCTTCAAAGCTTTTCTTGAAAAAGTTTGCATCATCATACTTTATGCCCATAGCTGCAAACACTATACAAAAATTCTCATCCGCATCACCGGAAATTTTTGCTTGCCTTACGATTTGTGCTGCTAGCTCATTATGAGCAATACCATTCCCAGAAAATATCGGAAGCTTTTGTCCTCTAATTAATGTAGCAAGGCAATCAATAGACGAAATCCCTGTTTGTATATAGTCCCTAGGGTATCTTCTAGCTACTGGGTTCATAGGTCTTCCATTTACATCATATTTTTTTGAAGAATAAACCTCTCCACCATTATCCTTTGCTTCACCTATTCCGTTAAATTCTCTACCTAATATATCCTTTGTAACCGCTATTTTAAATGATTCACCTTTAAAATGTACTGAAGTATTATCCACTGACATTCCAGTTGTTGTTTCAAAAACTTGGATTATGGCCTTATCTTTATGAATTTGAACAACCTTTCCTTTTTTCTTATACTTTCCATCAACCAATATATCAACGATTTCATCATAGGCTACATTTTCCACGTTAGAAAGTATAATTAAAGGTCCTTGGATTTTATTTAACATTAGATATTCTTTTTTCATATTGGACCTCCTTACAAGTATATACCCAGCTTATTTATATTTTTTTATAAGTCCATCAAAATAATTCACCAATTCCTGCTCTATTTCATCTATTAGCGAAAGCTTATCGTTTGGCACATTATATTTCATTTTATAAAGTTTTTCCATTAACTCCTTTTCAATTATAATAGAAATAGGTATTCCTACTTTTACCGCTCTCCTACCATTATCATATAAGGATTCTATAACTTTAAGCATCTTATACTGTTTATCTAAAGGTGCAAAAGCATCGATAGCATTGTAAGCATTTTGTTGTAAAAATGCTATTTTTAGGCACTTGGCTACCTCTATAATAAGCCTTTGATCATCAGGAAGCACGTCCTCGCCAACCAGTTTAACTATTTCAAGAAGTTTATCTTCTTCATATAAAAGCTTAAGCATCTTTGCTCTTAACCCAAATATATCCTCAGCCACGTTTTCCTCATACCAATCCTTTAAAAGTGATAAGTATCCACTATAACTAGATAACCAGTTTATTGCTGGATAATGTCTTGCATAAGCTAATTTTTTATCTAGCCCTAAAAACACAGAAACGAACCTTTTTGTATTTTGAGTAACAGGTTCTGAAAAATCCCCGCCCGCAGGGGACACTGCACCAATTACAGTAACAGAACCTTCGCTGCCGTTTAAATTTTCAACATAACCCGCTCTTTCATAAAACTCTGCAATTCTTGAAGGCAGATATGCAGGATACCCTTCTTCAGCTGGCATTTCTTCAAGTCTTCCAGATATTTCACGTAGTGCCTCTGCCCATCTTGAAGTGGAGTCTGCCATTATAGCAACATGATATCCCATATCCCTAAAATATTCTGCTATAGTTATACCGGTATAAATACTTGCTTCTCTTGCAGCTACAGGCATATTTGACGTATTAGCTATAAGCACAGTCCTATTCATAAGAGGTAAATCCGTTCTAGGGTCTATAAGTTTTGGAAATTCTTCTAAAACTTCTGTCATTTCATTTCCTCTTTCTCCACAGCCAATGTACACTATAATATCAGCATCAGACCACTTTGCAAGCTGATGTTGAGTTATAGTTTTCCCCGTGCCAAACCCTCCAGGAATAGCACATGTTCCGCCCTTAGCCAAAGGAAAGAATGTATCTATTATTCTTTGCCCCGTAATAAGAGGTTTAAAAATAGTTTTTTTCTCTTTTACTGGTCTTGGATTTCTTACAGGCCAATATTGATAAAGCTTAAGTTCATGATTTGTTTCACCCTGCTTAAGCACAACTACTGTAGTTTCTATATTGTACTTTCCATTTTGTTCTACCGAAATTACAGTTCCAAAGGACCCTTGTGGAACCATTAGCTTATGGACAATAGATTCAGTTTCCTGAACTGTTGCATATACATCCCCTTCTTTTAATTCATCTCCAGCCTCAGCTGTAATATCCACATCCCAAAGTTTTTCTTCATCTATAGAAATAAGCCCTATACCTTCTGGTATAAATCCATAGGATATCTCATTTATTTTCTCTAGTGGTCTCTGAATCCCATCGAATATGTTTCCAAGTATTCCTGGTCCAAGTTTAAGAGAAAGAGTACTACCAGTTGAAATTACAGGTTCACCTATCATAAGTCCACTAGTTTCCTCATAAACTTGAATAGTTGCGTTATCTTCTTCTAGTATTATAATTTCACCGATAAGCTTCCTCTCGCCAACCATAACCATTCCTCTCATTTTAAAGCCCTTCATGTGCTCAGCTTTTATAACTGGCCCGTTTACTCCTATTATATTTCCTTCCATGTGTTTTCCCTCCCTGATTCCTACGCCAGCATTTCCATAACTCTAACACCTATTAATTCTTTACTGTCCTGTAATTTTGACTCTATACTATTATCTATTTTAAATTTCCCTTCAAAATCTTTTACAACTACACCACCTATAAAGTCTACCTCTGAAATCAAAATTTTAACATTTAAATTATGGTATTCACTGATTACAGCCTGGATGTCACTGTTAAATTTTTCGTTATCCCTTTTAAGTACAACAATATAGTAGTTTCCCTTATCTATTTCCTTTAATGTTTTTTGCAGCGCATTTATGAAATATAATTTATATTCCGGTAAACCTACAAATTGTACAAGCTTTTTACGTACATTTTCTAGAGTATCACAAATGAGCTTATCCTTTAGAAATAAAATTTCTCTATGCTTATTAAGCCTTTCTTTTGCCACTATACCATTTGCTTTAGAATTAGATTTTTTTGTAACTTCTATTTGGAGATTTCGTCTTAGTTCATCTATTTTTTCTTTTTCTACATCTAATTTTTTTTCAATTTCACTATTCAAAGCCTCTACCTTTTCATTTTTTTCTTCATTTACCTTGTCATATATTATTTTAGAAAATAAACTTATCTTATCTTCAATGGTGGTCATAGCCTAACCTCCTGTAAATTCATATACTAAAAGTATATGATTATATTTTAAGTCCTATAGCCTCTTTAACATATCTTAATATAGAGTCGCTACCCTTACGCCAGCCATGCCTATCCGGAATTTCTACTATAAGAGGTCTTTCTTTTGACAATTTAATTTTATTTACTTCATCTGGAATTAAAAGAGCAATTATCTCTGTTATTATTATTATCCCTATTTCATTGTTGTTTTTTAGTTGTTCAATTTTTTCTATTATTTCTTCTTTTTCATGGAGAACAACGCCTTCCATTCCTACCATCTTCATACCCACAAATGTATCAACATTATCACTTATTAAATAGCTTCTCATAGATCTCTCCTAAAATTATAATTTTGAAAGTATCATTATAGATATAATAAGTCCATATATAGCAATACCCTCCCCAAGACCAACAAATATAAGGGTTTTTCCAAGTATCTTAGGATCTTCAGATACAGCACCTAAAGCTGACGAACCAACTGCACCAACAGCATATCCTGCACCAATAGTTGCAAGACCTGTGGAAAGCCCCGCTGCTAAATATCCAAGACCAGCGGCTGGATTTGCTGCAACTGTTCCTGCAGCATTTGCTACACTTGGAATATTCACAATAAGTGCTCCTGTCATTACTGGTATAAAGACACCTAGGTTTATTTTTAGTGCTTTTTTAATTTTTTGTTTACCCAAAATATCAATCTTACTTTGCTTTACCACTCCGTAAGTAATTGTCACTATAACAACACAAAATGTTAACATTAATAATATAGTCATAATTATTATTCCTCCTCCAATATCTCTTTGATAAATATAAGCCCTTAGTTTGTTAATATATATTACTTAAACGTTATCTTCACAGGTTCAAAATCAACCCCGCCACCTTCATAATACTTACTGAATAATTCATAATATTCTAGTCTTAATCCTTGTATAAATACTATGAGCCCTTCAAGACATATAATTATCACGTTTCCAAGTATAAGTATTAGTATTGAAGCAAATCCACTTTTAGTCATTGAAGCCAAGGCAGAGAATGCCATAAATAGCCCCACGTGATTTAGGGCAAATGCCCCTACTCTTATAAATGAAAGTGTATTAGAAAACATAGCGAGTAGTGTTTCTACCACCTCAAAACTTGACTCTATAAAATAGTCCTTTGCGCCAGCTTCAAATAATACTTTTTTCCCTAAAATCATATTAGCTAGTGGCTCCTTTAGTAATATCAGAAGCAAAAAGAAAATAAAATATACTATCCAAATTCCTATTGGTAATAGAGGAGTTTCATAAATTATAGATACTATTAGTATTAAAGCTCCAATATAGAACATAAAACCAGCGAGTCCCTCTTTGCCAAAAAAACCTCGTTCTATATCTTTTCGTCTTAGGCTATTGGTAATTCCTAGTACAAAACCTATAAGGAGGAAACCAGTTCCAAATATTATAGCGCCAATTAATACATCATTAATATTATCCATTGGTCTAATTAAAAGGGCCGAAATTACTTGCTCAGATCCAAATACACTTCCATATAGAAACCCAAATATTACAGAACTTAATCCCAGTCTTTGGAAAATACCGCCCATATTGCTCTTATCCATTTTCATATTTATAAGGAAACCTGCTAAAAGTAATATTAACCCTTGCCCTACATCTCCAAACATAGCTCCAAACATTAGAATATATGTTATTGCCATAAACGTAGTTGGATCAATTTCATCATAGCTAGGAACCCCATACATATAAACCATGCTCTCAAAAGGTTTGAACAATTTATTGTTTTTAAGCATTGTTGGTGGAGTTATAACTTTATTAGTTCTTTGATTAGGCTCTTTTTTAATAATTAATATTCTATCATTAAAACCAAGCAATAACTTATAAATCCTATCCATAAAACTTTTAGGTATCCACCCTGAAAGATAAAAAAATTCATTTGTGCAAGCTGCTGTCCTCTTTATTCCCTCGGATTTTCTCTCTAGCTCATAACTGTTTTCTAGATTTTTTATAGTTTCATAATTATCGTTTAGAAAATCTTGAATTTCTTTTTTAATTGCAACTGTAGAATTTTTAACATTATTTATTTCTTCCTGCACAACTACTGTAACTTCCCTCGGAATCCCTTTATAATGAGTAGGCATGAAAATTTCCTCACAATTTGCAGATTTAAAAATTCTTTCAGTTTCTGCTATTAAGAGTATTGGTGTAAATGCTATGAACATAACAAAGTCTTTTCCCTTGTTCACAGTTTCAATTACTGAAGGTATATTTTCATAATTTGCTTTTAGCTTAAGCATGTTTTGCTCAGGAACTTTGTATAACCCAACTTTAAAATTCTTCATAGTGATAATCTCTTCAATTGGAATAGATACACTCTTTAAGAATTCCAAAGCATCATAAGTATTCTTAAGATCTTGTTCCTTTTGTATTAAATCCTCAAATTTAGTGTTCAAAACCATGTATTCGTCATATACTTCAGATAATTCACACTCTACCCTATCAAAATCAAAAATCATCTTTTTGCTGTATTCCTTATTTATGACATAATTCTTTTGAATCTCTGAAAGTTTTTCAATCTGTTTTAAACTTATATTATAATCTTTATCATATAAGTATGGTCTTATATAGTTTACATCCATTAAAGCTTCTATATTATCCACGGAAGTTTTAAGTACAAAGTCTGATGAATTTATTTCTTGCAACGCACTTACTGGCTGCATACAGCCTTCTATTGCTAACATTTTAGTTAATTTATCAAAATCTGTAATTGCCCCAACTAAATTAACCATATGCATTTTTTCTATAGCCACAAACATCACCTCCTATGTTTCTTTTGTATCTAAAATTTATAACGTGACAGATATATAATTTATACCTTCATTCATATCAATGTTATATCTTTTCTGTTCTATTATAGATATAATATCTCTGGTTTCAATTCTATAAAACATAAGAAAACCCATAACCACGCTGATATTAGTCTTGTTTTGTGTAAGGAACTTTTTAAAATATTTTTTTTCAAATTCCCTACGTCGCTTTTCTATAACATTAGGATCATCTTTCTCATATAACGATGCATAAGGTGTTTTTTTTATTATGTCATGAAACTCTTCCATATTATTTATATAACAAAGATTCCTAAGATCCTCCTTTGAAAGCTTAAAACCATTAAATATAATATAATTGAATAATTCCTCTGGAGGTATTTTGTAGAAAGTCTTCCCTCTATATATCCATCCTAAATTTAAAAGATCTGCTTCTACTCCTATAATGTTACTCACCACTGCTTGATTTTCAGCATCTAAATTCTTTAATTCGCGCCGTATAGATGAAAAATAAACAAAGTCAAGTTCTGTTTCAATCCTAAAAAGTCCTTTTTCACTTGTGACATCGACTAAATTTCTTAAGTGCTTATAATAAATACTGCCTTTTAGTCCATCTATTACATCTTCTACAGTCTTAAGTGTTAATAAAGAGTCATATTTTATTGTATTTAATGGACTTCTTGCAATTAGCTTACTTTCAATTTCGCCTCCACTACGTCCTAAGTATTTGCCTCTAATAATTACCTTTAAATCTTCTATTTCCCATCTTAGGAATAGTGCTTTTATGAGTTTCCTATATTCACCATCAAAATAATTTATAAATTTACTATAAATACTTATAAAGTGCCTATCCAAAACGATCTCTAGATTCTCCCTATGAATATTCTCTAAGTTATATTCTGCAAAAAGTTTGCCATAATTAGTTTCCTCCTTTATTACTTTAACAGCACTTTTAAAGTCTTTACACTCAAGTAATTTTAAATACTGAGCAGTGCTAAGCATCTTTCCCAACATAGCCTTCACTTTAGTATTTACAGCACTAAACTTAACAACACTTCCCATATATTTTCACTCCTATAGTGACTTTATTATTTTATTAAATACTTCATCTATAAGCTCTAGTTTATTACCTTGATATTTTTTATTAATATTATTTAATCCTTCTTCTTTCTCTTTTCTTATATTTACAGCTTTATGCTCCGCCTCTAATAATTTTTCATTTGCTATAACGTTCTTAATATTTTTAGACTCTTCTTGAAATGCATCTCTCATATCCACTATTGTAGTTTCGAGTTCGCCTTGTTTTTGTTTTAGCAGTTCATATATTCCCTTCCTATAATTTTCAGCATCCTTATCTATACTCATTATTTTGTTCATTGCAAATTCCAAAACCTCACCTCCAATATTGGTAATTTAAATTCAATATATAATTCCATATTATTCTATAGTTATCAATAATAACTATCCTTTCATTATATCCTTTTAAAATAATGTTGTCTAAATCGTTTTCAGTCATAATATAACCATTGTGGAATGTAAACGACCGTTAACTCAATATATTTTGCAATAGCTAACTCTAACTGCGTATATCTCTTATTTGTGCCTAATATATATCTACTTTTAATAAAGATTTTCCTTTTTATTATTTAAGGGGTATAGTATAATGATGTACTAATAAGAAATGAATTTTTAAGGAGGTCATTATGAAGGATGATATAAAAGTAATTGAAGCTAACACATTAAGATATCTATATGAAAATAGAGCTTCATCCCCACAAAGTGTTGCAAAAATAAAGTTAGGAATTGATTTAGGCAAGGGCAAAGGTGATATTAGATTATTTAAAGCTTCTCTCGAATCTCTAATTATAAAAAAGTTTATAAAAAAACAAGAAGACAGAGGAAATTATAAAATTGAGCTTAATGGAATAGAATTTATTGAAGAGGCTTCAAAAGAAGCTTAGATATTTACTTATTAAGATTTAAGTCAATGTTTATGGGGGTGGGGTATTAATGGTTGAAATTCTAAAATTTATTGTTGCAATCATAAATGAATTACACGATTTATTGACAAATGTTTTTCCATCATTTGGAACGCATTCAAGTGACAAAGAGCTTCATTTTATTGTTATTGGCATAGTTGGTATGTTTATTTATATTGTAGTTGATAAGCTATTTAAGATTATGTCAAAATACAGTATTTCTATTTTATCTTTTATATATACATTTACAGTGCTCATAGTTATTGTTTTTGCTATCGAGATAATGCAGAAGATTACTAAAAGCGGCAATATGGAATTTTTAGATATAGTGGCAGGTTTATGGGGATTTATAGCATTCTTTTTTGTTTACACTGTGTTATATAATTTAATTCGCTATATTACAAAGATTATAAAAAAGCACAACCATAAAAGAACAGAAAATATATAATATATAAAGCACTCAAATAATAGATTTTGAGTGCTTTATATATTTTTTACCGCAATATGTTAAATATCATTATCTTCCTATAAACATCTGTGTCCAATATAACGTACCATCAGACTTCTTAGCTAAACCCACGCCTATCTCAGTGAAGTTCTTGCTTAAAATATTTGCTCTATGCCCAGGGGAGTTCATCCAGCCATTCATTACTTCTGTTGCTGTTCTCTGACCGTAAGCAATATTCTCTCCTGCAGCACTGAATCTAATGCCAAAATCTTTCATCATAACAAAAGGTGAACCATAGGTTGGAGATTGATGAGAAAAATACTTCTTATCTATCATATCTTGTGACTTATATCTAGCCACTCTTGATAGTTGCCAATTAAGTTTTAAAGGAGCGAGACCTATTTTTCCCCTTTCAGTGTTTACCATTATCGCTACTTGCTTTTCTATTGTCTTAACTTCTGCTAAATTTGGTACTTTTACTATTTGACTCGGGTATATCAAGTTAGGATTAGCAATCTGAGGATTAGCAGTTATAATCTCTGATACTCCAATTTTATATTTCTCACATATTCTCCATAAACTATCACCAGATTTAACTGTGTAATTAAAAGTAGGAAAAACTTGAGCAGATGCAATAGAACCTACAAACGTTGATGTTAAAATACCTAAAGATAATAATATAGCTTTTAAATTTTTATTCATTTTATGATTCTCCCTTCATATTATAGTTATAGTTTTACTTTCATACTAATATATTGTTTCACTTAAATTAAGTTCTATCCAACCAAATTCTACAAAAAATAAAAACGGCCCAGAATACATAAAATTATGTATCTAGGCCGTAATATGTCTATTTAATTGGCGGGAATATGTGTGAATCGAACACACCCATCGTGGTATTAGCACGACAACACAGTTTTGAAGACTGGCAGGCACACCAGCACCTATCTACTCCCATTAACAGTATTAAGTATAGCATATCTTATTACTATATTCAACAACTTTTTAACTTTACTTATACAATATCCTATCATTTTCTACTCTTTTCGTCAATTTTATACCATCAAAATGCTCTAAAAGAGCTACTGAAAATTTTCTACTTGTATTGAATACGTCTCTAGCTGTGGATGCAGATATGCTAGCATTTTCCTTAATGTAATTATATACTATTTGTTTTGAGTTTTCATAATGCTCTTTTGTAAAAATACAATCTTCGGCTATTTTTATTAACTCTCCATTATCCATAAGCGAATCAAACACCATTTTAAAATTCTTTTTGTCCTTTTCGCTTGTTGCTAAGTCATTATACTTAGGGGTATTGTAACACCCTTCATGGTAAGCCTTCATAATGGTATTTCTCAATTTTTCCTGCTCACTTGTATATTGTATCCTAAAATCATATAAAGATACATTCTTTTCATGAATTTTTATAACATTTCTAGTATGCAAAAGCATTAATATTTCGTCATAGGTTTTTTGCTTTATATTTTTTCCGAAAATTTTATTTTTTATTTCCTCTTTTGGCATTCCAGCCTTAAGCGGATTTTCATTATGATACACTAATAAAATTTTCTCGATATCATCTATCTTTTGCCTTATAAAATTCTTATGTATGTATATTGTCTTATCTAAGGCTGTTAACCTTATTATCCTATTGTCCTCTACTAGTGTTTGTAATTTCTCTTCTATATCTTGTTCATTTTTACCTAATGCTTTTAAAATTATAGTAACATCTGGGTAGTTTCCACTTAGTTTACTAAGAGTATTTTCTAAAATGTTTTCAGTTTCCCCACTTTCTTTGATTTTAAGATCTTCAATGTACTTTTGCTCAAACCTTTTAGCCTTATCCGCAGATGGTTCAATTATAGTTCCACCAGCTATAGTATACATGGGCGAATAGCTTCTAAGGACATATTTATCATTCCTTTGAGCGTTTATTGGCTGCTCTAGTCTTAATTGCACATAAGCATTTTCTCCTGGCGCTATCTCTTCCCTATCTAGTATAACTACTCTACAAAGAATTTCATCTGTTCCATGATATAATCTAACTCTCTGCCTATTAACTAGTGGTTTTTCTGCACTTTTTAGATAATACAGCGAGCAATCTATTGAATAAGAAGGCTCCATTATGTTTACCCTAGAAACTACGTTTCCGCGGCTTATTTCACTTAGTTTTATATTAGCTAGGTTTATAGCACATCTTTGTCCTGCTTCTCCAAACCCGCAAGGCTTATCATGAATATGAATACCCCGAACCTTTGTAACTACTTTTGATGGATATACTTCTACAGTATCTCCTACCTGCACTCTTCCACTTATTATTGTTCCAGTTACTACCGTACCAAATCCACTTACAGAAAACACTCTATCCACAGGTAACCTAAAATGATCTTCGGTATCTTTAGCCTCCACTTCTTCTGTAATTTTGTCTATATCATAAATAAGCCCCTGAAATCCCGTTTTAGTTTTGGAGGATACTGCATGAATAGGTGCATCTTCTAAAAATGTACCTTTAAATTCTTCCTCGATATCAGAAGTGATCATATCAATCCATTCCTGGTCCACTAGATCTGCTTTTGTAAGCACTATGATTCCTTTTTTAACATTTAATAATTGTAGTATTTCAAAATGCTCTCTAGTTTGAGGCATAATCCCTTCATCTGCTGCTATTACAAGGAGCACCGCATCTATACTACTTATTCCTGCTAACATATTCTTAATAAATTTTTCATGACCTGGAACATCAATAATTCCAGCCCTTCTTCCGGAGGGCAAATCAAAATAGGTGAATCCTAAATTTATAGAAATCCCTCTATCCTTTTCCTCTTTTAAAGTATCCGTTTCTCTACCCGTTAATGTTTTAATTAAAGTTGTCTTTCCATGATCTATATGGCCTGCCGTACCTATAATAATATGTTTCATTAAAACAGCTCCCTTTTTTACATTTCACTAAAAGCTTCAGTAATAATTTCATAATCCTCTTGGAATAAAGTCCTAAGATCCATAAGCACTTCGTTATTATTAATTCTTACAATTATAGCTACTTTGTTCATCCTTAATCTCTCTTCTATTTGCTGTGCTGTAAAAATGTCACTTTTTACTTTAATAACGTATGTTTCCATTTTCTCAGTAGGCATGGAGCCCCCACCTACCATTGAATAATCAACATCTATCATAAAAGTGAATTTAGACCTTTTATTTTGGAGCTTTCTCTTTAGTTTTTGTGCTCTTTTTTTAAGTTCTGTAATTGGGCACAAAAGCATCATTAGTGTTGGTATGTTTTTAATAGCTTCTGCTTCTTCTAAATAATGCACAAGCGTACCCTCTAAAGCTGCCAAAGTCATTTTATCTATTCTAAGCGCTCTAGTTAACTGATTCTTCTTCATTTTATCAATATATTTAGCTTTGCCCACTATAATTCCAGCTTGAGGACCTCCTAGCATCTTGTCTCCACTAAACGTTACTACATCTAGTCCTTTTCTTATACTTTCCTGAACTGTGGGTTCATATTGAAGTCCATATTTAACATAATCTATTAAGACTCCACTTCCTATATCTTCAACTACCGGTATACCCTTTTCATTCCCTAGCTTTACTAACTCTTCTATAGATACTTCCTGTGTAAATCCCATAATTTTAAAATTAGAAGTGTGTATTTTTAACATTACTCCTGTATTTTCAGTAATATTATCTGCGTAGTCATATAAATGAGTTCTATTAGTGGTACCTACTTCTACCAATTTAGCTCCACTAAACTTCATAATTTCAGGAACTCTAAAGGAACCACCAATCTCCACTAATTGCCCTCTAGACACTATAGCTTCCTTTTCCCTACAAAGTGTATCTAACACAAGCATTACCGCTGCTGCGTTGTTATTTACCACCATTGCAGCCTCTGCACCAGTTGTTTTAATTAGAATGTCTTCTATATGTGAATATCTAGATCCTCTTTTACCTTTTTCTATATCATATTCGAGATTATTATAATTTCCAGAAACGTTAATTACCTGTTCAATAGCATTTTTAGATAAAAGAGATCTTCCCAAATTTGTATGCACTACAATTCCAGTAGCATTTATAACCTTTTTAAGTTTTGGACTGTTCTTTTTATTTAATAATTTAATTGAATCAATAATTACCTGTTCTTTTGTAAATGATTCTATTTCATTTTTTAGGATTGCATTTCTATATGATTCTATAGTCTCTCTTATTGAATCTACTACAAGCCCTCTAATATTATTGCCTAACTGCTCTTTTATTGATTCTTCTTGAAGTAGTTCATCTATCTTAGGTAAATTTCTTAGTAATTCTATATTCATAATAATTAATCTCCCAGCATTTATTTTCTTAGTTAGATTACAATTATATACTTATCTTGCAAAGGTATTACTTCTCCAATAATTTTTGATTTTAATTCCAATTTATTTAACTTACTCATAAGCTTTTCTGCTTCTGCCTTTGTGCAAGATATCAAAAGCCCGCCTGAAGTTTGAGGATCAAATAAAATATCTTCAAACCATTCTGGTACATTCCTAAACTCATATTTTCCTTCTAAGTATGTCCTGTTATTATAACTGCCTTCAGGAACCAGACCTATCTTTGCATATTCTTTAGCCTCTTTTATATATGGTATTTGATCTTTTAATAATTTAAGGCTTACGTTTGACCCACTAGCCATTTCATAGCAGTGTCCCATTATCCCAAAACCTGTTATATCCGTACAAGCACTTATCTCATGTTCTATAATAATTTCTCCAGCATATTTATTTAATGTACTCATAACTTTAACCGCAATATCATAAGCCTCTTTTGATACCATTTCAGCTTTAATTGCTGTACTAATTATACCAGTACCCAAGGGTTTCGTTAAAATCAATACTTCTCCTACATTACAGCCATGATTTTTTAACACCTTATCTGGATGCACTATTCCCATCACCGATAGACCGTATTTAGGTTCATCATCCTGTACAGAATGTCCTCCTATTACCATTGCTCCTGCTTCTATTACTTTATCTGCACCACCTTTTAAAATCTCCCCAAGTACATCTATATTTAAACAATTAGGAAAGCATACTATATTTAGTGCTAAGGTCGGCTTCCCTCCCATAGCATACACGTCACTTAATGAATTTGCTGCTGCTATTTGTCCAAAGGTATAAGGATCATCTACAACCGGTGTAAAAAAGTCTAAAGTTTGAATAACTGCTATTTCATCACTTAGTTTATATACCGCTGCATCATCAGAAGTTTCAATCCCAACAATTAAGTTCTCATTTACCATTTTAGGCAATTCATCTAATATCTTTGCTAAGGCACCCGGCCCTATTTTAGCTGCTCAGCCAGATGTTTTTGAAAGCTCTGTAAGTCTCTTTTCCATATTGCCGCCTCCTTATAATCATGTTTAATAGATAAAATTATTTGTTATTATTAAATCTTCATAATAATTTTATACCATTAGTTACTTTATGTCTACCTTATCTATAAATTTGCAGAGCTGAAGCATGATTTTTTTTAAAAGCACTAATTTAACTTAAAATTATAAATTACTATTACTATTTGTGATTCGCAGATTTTTTTATATAATATTGCTGATAAAATAAGTTTCAATTCATTTTCATAGTTCACTTTT
>NZ_JAENWM010000166.1 GCF_016650035.1 Clostridium sp. | reverse complement strand
TAATATGCCAAAATTAGTAGAAGTATTTAATACATTAGAATTAATAAATTATTTTAAAGAAAGAGTTATAGTGCCAATGCTAGGTGAAGCTTTATTCCCTGAAAAGAAAATCCAAGATATCGAATTTGATATGATCTTAGGCTCAGGCGGTCTTCCAGTATCAGCAAGTGTTCATGCTTTCGATACAAAAACACAATTAGCTAGTAGACAGGCAATACAAAAGGGTATTCAAACATTAGCTCTTATCAAAAGACAAATTAAAATCACTGAGAAAGAATTAATCAAAATTCAAAATCCTAGAAATGATGCTGAGTTAGCTTTTGTTTTAACTCAACTTTATAATGATGCAGAAAACATGGAAGAAAGTATAAGAGTAAGAGCCGAAGCTATGAGAATGGAAGTTATTTCTAGCGGTAAAATTGCAATAAATGAAAATAATGTTGCAGTAACAATAGATTACTTAGTACCAGCTGGAAATAAATTACCTTTTAATTGGAGCGCGCCAACTACAGCTACCCCTTTAATCGATCTTGAAACTTTAGCAACTGCGGTTGAAGCCGAGTGTGGAAGTAGACCTGCTAGAGCATTAACTTCACGTAAAGTTGTAAAAGCAATTTGTGCTACTACTTCAATCAAAAAAGCAATATTTGGAACTAACAGTGATAAACTTGTAACTTTATCATTACTAAATGATTTACTATCACAATCTGACTTACCAATTTTACTAGTTAATGAGGCTAAGTACAAAATTGAAACAGCTACTGGCTATTCAACAGTAAGATACTTCCCTGAAAACATCATAAGTGTCTTTGGAAGTTCAACTTTAGGAGAAACTGTTTATGGTTTGACTGCTGAAGAGGTTAAACTTATTGGTGATGGCAATATGGAAACTGCAAGTATGGTTGGAAATGTTTTTGTAGGAACTTATACGAGTGTAGATCCAGTGGCAGAGTTCACTAAATCAGCAGCTACAGTAATTCCTAGTTTTCCTCATGCAGACGAATTGGGAATCGCGACTATAACATTAGCTTAATAAAAGGGGAAAATCCCCCTTTTATTTATATAGAGGAGGGGTATTTATGGCGATTAGTATAGATCAACAGAAATCAATTCTTATAATTAAAAATTATTTAAATGTAGGTGCCAATGCGAAGTATACAGATGATTATATTTTGGCTACTTATTCTATTGCAGTTGAAGAATTGATAGAAAGTGCGAGTGAAATTAAATTATTAAAAACTTTAGGCATAAAATCAAAGTCAGACGGTGTTCAGAGCGTTACTTTTAGTGATGGTGTTGAAGCTTGGGCTATTACCCCTAATATAAGGGCATTGCTACCGCTTCCGCTCGTAAGGTTGTGTTGATATGGTATTGTTTCCAAACAGTAGTGTGACAATCTATAACAAATACTATGATTACGTCAATGGCTACGACATGTACCAGAGGACAGTAGTTAAAGAGGTTAATTGGAATGGTGTTAGGAACGCTACAGTGTCAGATACAGGCTTATTACTAGCTGATTCCATCCGTATTATTTTAGATAAATTAGATAATTATATTTCACCTAAGAGTTTTAGAAAATTATCTGATATTGAAAGACCTAATTATTTTACTTTAGCGGTAGGAGACAAAATTGTTAAAGGTGAGATTAATTTTGAGATCACAGGAATTAAGCCCTACAGACTTGCTGATTTAGAAAATAATTTTGATCATGTTGTAAACATGATGTCTACACGAGAATTAAGTGATCATTTTGAAGTGGAGGGCAAATAATGAGTAACCATGTAAGAATTATTATGAATGCAACTCAAAAAATATTACTCGCCCGTTATCTTAATAAAGATGGTAGAGCTCAAGTAGAATTTACTAAAGAATGTGCAAAAAATATGAACGCATATATCCCGTATTTGACCGGAAGGCTAAAAGATATGATGGTTACTATTAATCCAACCAATGTAACTTATAATGCTCCTTACGCTAAGCGACAATATTATACTAATGCTGGTAATGGAAGACAGGGAACCTCAAGCGGTGGGCTACGTGGTAAGCAATGGGATAAGAGGATGTGGCTCCAAAAAGGTGACGAGATTGTATCAACTATAGCGAGTTTTGTAGGAGGGGGAACATAAATGGTTATTCAAGCAATTAGAAATTTTATAAAATTATGTCCTTACCTGCAAGAGTTTGAGGGCGCAGAGGGTGTTATAAAAGTAAATGTGGATTATTTGGAGGAACTTGCAACAGCGTATTCAATAGAGGAAGTCCCAGTAAATCCAATCTTAAAAACATATGTAAATGGTGATAGTATCAGACAATTCCAATTTATATTTGCATCCAGGGAACCTTTTGGTGCAGATGTGCTTCAAAATATATCAAATAGTGGATTTTATGAAGACTTTGCAAATTGGATTGAACAAAACAATAATAATGATATTTTTCCAATACTGGATGATGGTTACGAAAGCCAAGAAATTAAAGTATTATCTCCCGGGTATGCTTTTGCAGTCAGTGTGGATCAAGCTCGTTACCAGGTGGAAATGAGGCTGAAATATTATAAAAATTTAGGAGGAATGTAAATTGACAATTCGTAAAAGGAAGACTCAGGCTAACTATTTAAGCGTATTAGGTGCATTTGAATTATTAGGAGCAGGATTCACAGAGTTAAACGAAAGCCCCAGTGCACAAACATCAAGCAAGAGGTATATTAATCAATCGAGTACTACGCAGTCCATTATAGGTTATGAATGGGCAACAAGCTTTAATACTGACCAAATAGTAAGTGAGGCGGCTATTACTTATATTAGAAATATTGGAGAAATGCAATTAACAGGGATAGATTCAGAAACAGATTATTTAATCGTAGACTTAGATCAAGTTGGTACAGTTGAGGGTACTTATAGAGCAAGAAAGTTCAGTATTGCAGTGCAAGTTGATAGTTTTGATGACAATGATGGAGAGCTAGGTGTTTCTGGTAGTTTATTAGGAAGTGCAGACCCAATCGAAGGCACTTTTACCATAGTAGATAAAACATTTGCAGCCGGGTTTACAGCGAAAACTTTGGAACTTGATTATATAGCAACAGGTGCTATATCGGCTATTTCAGTACCTGAAATTACTTATAGTACAGTAGATAGCAAATTTATAGGTATACCTGCGGATACAACATCATTTACATTCATGGATGTAGCAGTAACTATGACCGCGACTCT
>NZ_JAENWM010000163.1 GCF_016650035.1 Clostridium sp. | reverse complement strand
TTAAGCCTAATATCTACAGCGATTCTAAATTTTCAGATGATGTTATAAAGACTATTTCTGAAAAGAAGAAGGCTGATGAAAATATTCAAATGATTACAGATGGCGCTTATTATGAACAAGAAAAAGCAGAAGAAGCACTCAAGCAAAATATTGAGTTAATACCAGGTGAATTAGTTGGAAGAAAACCATCCACAGATAAACTAGATTACGGTAAATTTGCTGTGGATAAAGAAAAAAACATAATAATTAGTTGTCCTAACGGAGCTGAACCTGAAGAGTCATATTATAAATCTAACTCCTATACGGCAAAATTCAGCAAACATACTTGTGAAAAATGTCTTCAAAAGGATAAATGTCCAATAAAGACACAAAAAAATTCAATACCATAAGTGTTAGCAAGAAAAGACGAAATACTGATCTACAAAGAGAAAAAATGTCTCAATCAGAATATATCGAGATTATTAATCAAAGAGCAGGTGTTGAGGGTATACCGTCTGTACTTAGGCGAAGATATAAAATTGACAATATGCCTATCCGAGGACTACTGCGCTCAAAATTATGGGTTGGATTTAAAATTGCAGCATATAATTTTAAAAAGCTACTAGTTAACATTCTCAAAAACACGGCTGACGCCTTAATTAAATTTTTTATTGATTATTTCCTATTGTTTTACAATATATTCAAGTGTAACAAGTTAAAGTTTGGAATCAATCAGTATCCTAACGGATAAAACATAAGTTTTTGTGGTCTAATCAGAATATTAATTCCTAACTAATTTTTGTGATAAATAATATGAAATGTATACTTAATTAAATATTATCTAATATGTAGCAATTAACTTATAATATTAATGTAATAAGAATAAATAAGTGAGTATTAAGTAAAGTACCTTGTAAAGTGAGAATTAATATGTAATTTACAAGTATTTAAATTAATTTGTAAAGTAATAATATAAAAATGTCTTGATTTGTTAAGTAAAAAGAATATAATAGTAGATAGTAAGTTATACAACATATACTTATGTTAAAAATTATTTAAAAGATAAAACCTATTGTATAAGGAGCAAAAATACTATGGCTAAAAAAGTTACAATGCAAGATGTTGCGAATAAAGTTGGAGTTTCAAAGGTTACCGTTTCTAAGGCGTTAAGAGGTAATAAGGATATTAGTGAGCAAATGAAAGAAAGAATAAAGAGGGCAGCTTCTGAAATAGGATATGTTTTTAACTCTGGTGGCAAGTCAGAAATGAATGACGTTACTCGTTGCATAGGTATTATTTCAGCAGAACGATATTTCGGGCAAGAAGATTATTTTTACATAGAATTATATAGACTACTTTCTAGTTACCTAGAAAGATCACATTTTACGTGTATGTTTAATATATTAGATTTTAATAATGAAAAAGATCTTATGATTCCTACAATGCTAGAGGATAGAAAGGTTGATGGAGTACTTGTGCTTGGACAACTCTCAAAGGAATATGTTAAGAAGATAGTAAAACTTAATATTCCGTTAGTTCTTTTAGATTTTTATTATGATAAAGTTGATGTAGATAGCGTTAATACAGATAATTTTTTTGGAACATATGAGATTACAAATGATCTCATTGAAAAAGGTCATAAAAAAATAGCTTTTGTTGGGAATTTGAATTTAACTAGTAGTATTCAAGACAGGTTTTTGGGTTATTATAAGTCTATATTAGAATACAAATTACCATTTAAGAGCAGCTGGATTGTTAACGATAGAACTGACGATAACGTTTGGCTTGATATTTCACTTCCAGAGGAGATGCCAACGGCATTTGTATGTAACTGTGATAAAACTGCATTGATACTTATAAAAAAACTTAAAAGTTTAGGATATAAGGTACCGGAGGATTATTCAGTGGTAGGATTTGATGATTCAACACATGCGATGCAATCTAGTCCCAATATTTCAACTGTAAGAGTTGATCTGGATGAGATGGCAAGGGTCGCAATCAAAATGATATCAAAAAAAATTAATGATATTAAAACTCAATATGGAAGAGTGATGATTAAAGGTAAACTTATTATGAGGGATTCTACAAAAAATATAATATAAAAAAATTTATTATCTCAAGTTAAAAAACTTGAGCTATAATTTCGTAAAAAAATATATTGTAAAGTAACTTATCGATTATAAATAAAAGCTTGGTAAAGCCCTAAAACAATGGGTTTTATAAGCGATATATAAAAATAAAAACCAATAAAATTTAGTTGACATTATGTAAACGTTGACTTATAATTAATTTGTAACGCAATAATAACGTTACAGAATATATTTAGGGGGTATAAAGATGAAAAAAATTATGAGTTTAGTTTTACTGGCAACAATGACAGCTTCTGTATTAGTTGGGTGTGGCAAGTCAACAAGTTCAACTGATGGTACAAAAGATGCTAAAAAAGATGTAACCTTGACAGTATTAACAAATAGAACAGATATTGTGAGTACAGATTTGAAAAAATTTGGTGATGATTATAAAACAAAAACAGGAGTAACTATTAAATGGGAAGGTATTACCGATTATGATGGAGATGTAAAAGTAAGATTAAATTCAAAAAACTATGGTGACGTACTTTTAATACCAAATGGTATTGCAAATGCAGATCTTCCACAGTTCTTTGAGCCATTAGGGAAAAATACAGATGATAAATTAAAAGGTTATAATTACACAGATGATAAAGCGGTTAAAAATTCAGATGGGTCATTTACTACATATGGATTAAGTTATGGAATGGGTGCTAGTGGAGTAGTTTATAATAAAGCAGCATTTAAGAAAGCTGGTATAGATAAATTTCCAACAACTTTAACTGGTTTATACGAGGCATCTGCAAAGCTAAAGGCAGTAGGAATTGTACCACTAGCTACTAATTTTAAAGATAAATGGCCATTACAGGAGTGGGACTATATGGCACTTCCTATGGCAGGAGATGGAAGTTATTATAATACAATTTATAAAGAGACAGCTCCTTTCGCTGCTGATAAGCCAAATGGTAAAGTACTAAATGTTCTTTACAAATTTGTAAGCAGTGGATGGGTAGAACCTGATCTTACTACAACAAATTGGGAACAGTCTAAAACTGACCTTGGTCAAGGTAAAGTTGCTATGATGTTTTTAGGCACTTGGGCAATTCCACAAATGCAATTAGGTGCTACAAATAAAGATGATATTGGATTCGCAGCAATTCCGGTTGATGATTCAGGTAAACTTACTGCAATAACTTCACCAGATTGGCGTTTAGCAGTTAGTAAAGCAAGTGACAAGAACAAAATCTCCCTACGGTCGAGTATTAAAGTGATGCTCCACTAAATAGTGTAGCAGCACCTCTTAATTATCATATCTGAACCACATTCTATACATAAAACAATAGGACTACCGCTCTTTTTGTCAAATTCTTCTGGCGTATAACATTCAAACGCAACAAAGTCAGGTACTTTTTCTTCAAATCCACATTTCTTACATTTAAACATTATCGTTTTATCACGTTCTTGTGGTTGAAATGGTATGCTATCTTCATTCACTTCACTTGGAAATTCACTTGTAAAAATTCTTTTAATACGTCCCCAAATCATATATATACCCATACTT
>NZ_JAENWM010000059.1 GCF_016650035.1 Clostridium sp. | reverse complement strand
TTTTTTAAAAATTCTTGCACCGTGCAGGCTTGTTTGCTATACCTGTTTTTATTACAAACCGCTCTAATATCATTAAATTTTATAATTCTATACAACTCAAAACAAATTCAAGTTTTATTTATTAGTTTCCGTGAGTACTCATGCTATATATATATATATATATATACGTAATTATTTTATAAAAATATGGAATTTTAGAAATTTTTTGCAATATGTGTTTTTACAAAAAAAATTCATAAGCAGTAATCGCTTTTGAGTTCTCTTTTAACTATGTAGCTTCTTTGATAATAACTATATATTATTTTAATCATTTTCTTTGAAAATATACATAATTACTAGCACCCTTATGGTTAAATTCGAATATTATTATAGTAAAAGGGGGCTTATACATGATTTCCAAAGAAAAATATGTTGGTAGCAAAGAAGAATTTTATTTTTTTCTAAAAGACGAAGTTATAAAATTATTTAAGGATAAACTCAAAATAGAAGGAACCCATGTTTTAATACCAGAAGATAAAAAAATAGATTATGAATTTAATTATGTAAGCGACAAGAATTACGGGAATTTATCAATTAACGTTACATGGGGACAAAATACAGAAAAAACCAAGTTTTCTGAAGAAGATATTCAAGAAGATTTAAGCCTGGTCATTGATAAGTTTTTTACTATGGATTAATTTTAACTTAAAATTACCTGAGGATGCCATATTTTCTTTTCCTCAAAATCTATTATTGCTCCTCAGGATTTTTATATATCTACAAATTTTTCTTTAATCTTACCTTAGGTTCACTTGGCAATTTAAATAATGGTACGAATCTATCTAATCCTGTTATGGTAAGTATTAATAATGAACCTACTGCGACCATAGCCATAAAGTTATATTTTATTATATCCATTGGTACAAAGTTGTGAAGTGGATAAACAGCTGATGCTATCCCCACATAGAAACCTACATATACATGCCACGGAATAAGCTGCGATCCGAATACGCCAAGTGCATCTCCGAAAGTAGCATTTCTTAAGCGTAATGTATACATATCTTCTTCGCTAGCTTCAACGTTCTCTTCAAGTAAGTCTTTAATTATTGGTCCAACTGTTACAATTTGTGCCATTTCATCTGCCAATGCGGCATTTCCTAAAATGCACATTATTCCATTACAAAACATAAGTTGGCGTACATTTTTTGAAATATACGCAATGAATCTTGATAGTGGAGCAAATGCATGCATTTTACCCATTATACCTCCAAAGGCACCAACCCACATCATCATAACAATAACCCATGAACCTGCGTCTGAAAATCCGGTCTCCATTAATCCTAAAAATTCAGTTACAGATCCTATTGTTCCTGATACTAGTCCAAGAATTAAAGAAGATATTATTCCAATTCCTAAACATGCAAGAGTTGGAAGACCTTTAATTGCTACTACAAGTACAATTAATAATGGAATTATCATATAAACAGGAACCCCAGTTTTTACTTGATTTAAAAGTTCAACCGCAGATGGTCTGGCTTCTTCAAGTGATGCCCAAACATCTTTTGGGATTTGATTTATTGCTTCCCCTGCATTACCAGCTATATTGGGTAGTCCCATTCCAATGCTTACGAAGTAGAAGATAATAGCAGTTATTACTAAACACAAAAGTGACCATACACCTTGATGCCTAATTCTGTGAATAACTTCGACCTGTTGAATACCTGAACTTACTACGGTTGTATCAGAAATAAGTCCTATATTGTCACCAAAACAAGCTCCACCAGCTATTGCTGCTGTAGTAAGTAATATATTTCCTCCTAGTATATGGTTAAGCCAAAGGAAAATTGGGGCACAGGCTGCAAAAGTTCCCCATGATGTACCTGTTGCAATTGATAGTATTGCTGTTACTAAAAATCCTGTAACAGCTACCGTTCTAGCTGTTACTCCAAGAGTTAATGAAAGATTAATTATTGATGCACCTACTCCTGTGGCCATAAATGCTTCTGCCATTGCGTAAGCTGCCATTAAAATAAAGAAAACCAACTGCATCTCTTTTACGTTATCCACGGCAGAGTTAACAATGTCATTAAACTTAAATTTACATGTTAACGATGCTATTATAGCTGCGTAAATAGTTGCAATTGGTGCTGCAATCAATACATCCATTCCAGATATCATTAGTCCTGCCATTACAAATACCGGTGTTAATTTTAATAGGTCAAACGTGAATGATTTTAATAAGCGAATCATGTAAAAGTCCTCCATTCGGATTTTTATTTCGTTTACATAAAGTTACATTCTTTTCAACCTCGCATAAACTTTCCTTAGTATATTCTACAGTATACGTCATATTTCCCTATAATTCAATTATAATCGTTGTAGTTTGGTAATAGATGTAATAACAATTTTACATTGTATACTTTTTTACCTCTTATGATATAATTTACATAGAATAATATTTTTAAACACACTTTAAATAAATATATTGAAAATTAAGAGGTATAAAATGAATTTTAATAAAACTGTTAAAATATTTGAATATATGTATAAATTGCATCGTAGAAACTTTAAGTATTACTTTAAACCTATGCTTACTCCATTGCACCAGCCTGTAGTAGCAAATTCTATTCACTGGGTTGGACATGCAACTGTAGTAATTAATTTAAACGGAAAAATTATCGTAACTGACCCTGTAACTAGTATAAATCTTGGTCAATTAAAAAGACTAATTAAACCCTCATTAAACTTGGGCACCATTAATATTGATTATATACTGCTATCTCATGGACATATGGACCATATGAATTACACTACTTTAAGGAAGATAAATAAAAGTGCTATAGTTATTGCACCTGAAAATTTAAACATACCACTAAAAATGCTAGGATTTAAAAATATATTCCTTCTAACCAATGATGAAACATATAAAGATAATCACCTAGAAATAAAAGCTTTGAAAGCGAACCATGATGGTAGAAGATACCCATGGGGCGTTAAAGCTGATAGTAATTCCTATTTAATCCAAAACAACTTTAAAAAAATCTTTTTTGCTGGCGATACTGCCTATACCGATGTATATAAAGATTTAATGGCGGATGTTGCTATCATGCCCGTAGGTTGCTATAAACCTGATGAGTTTCAAGAAATGCATTGTTCCCCACAGCAAAGCTTTAAAATGTTTAAAATGACAAAATCTACATTCATGATTCCAATTCACTATAAAACTTATATTTTAGCACAAGATGATGATGAGGTTACCTGTGATACTTTAGAAAGAATAAATGATGGTAGCATAAAAATTATTGAAATCGGAGAAACCGTAAAATTTTAAATGAATAATTCTTCGATTTCATTTAAGCTCATCTGGGATAGAAATAATTCTGCCCCTGTTTCATCATTAATTACACTATCAATAATCGCTTTTTTCTTTTGTTGCAACTTAAATATTTTTTCTTCTATGGTTCCTCTTGCTATTAATTTTATCACTTCTACTGTTTTCTTTTGACCTATTCTATGAGCTCTATCTGTAGCTTGAGCTTCCACTGCAGGATTCCACCAGGGATCAAAATGTATTACCATATCTGCTCCTGTAAGGTTTATACCCATACCTCCCGCTTTTAGAGAAATTAAGAATACCTGTGTATCACCTTCATTAAAGGTTTTAACCATTTCGATTCTTTTTTCTGATTTAGTGGCTCCATCTAGGTACATATACTTTATTTCTTTGCCTTCTAATCTCTTAGAAATATTTTTTAACACTTTAGTAAACCCCGAAAATATTAATATTCTATGACCTTCCTCTAGACTATTTTCTAAAATTTCGTCTAGTGCATCTAGTTTGCCGCTACCTCCCTCATAATTCTCTAAGAATGTAGACGGATCGCAACATATCTGTCTTAATCTTGTTAGGATAGACAATAATTTAAACTTACTTTTGTTAAAACCTTTGCTTTTTATATCTTCTTCGAGTTCTCCTTTAGCCTCCTGTAAGTAGGCTAAATATACCTTCTTCTGTCCTTCCGTCATTTCTACTGAAATCCTATGTTCTATTTTAGACGGCAACTCTTTTGCAACCTCTAATTTAGTTCTTCTAAGTATAAATGGTTTTACATGATTATTAAGTTCTTGAAGTGCCTCATGACTTCCATCTTTCACAATTGGGACTTCATATTTTTTTGTGAAAGCATTATGATTTAAAAGATAACCCGGCATTATAAAGTCAAAAATTGACCAAAGCTCTGTAAGAGAATTTTCAATAGGAGTACCAGTAAGTGCGAATTTACCTAAAGCATTTAAATTTTTCACAGAATGTGCATTTAATGAGTTGAAATTCTTAATTTGTTGCGCCTCATCCAAGAAACAATATCTAAATTCTACATTTTCATAGTCGTAAAGATCCCGCCTTATAAGTGAGTAGGAAGTAATCACTACATCGGTATTATTAATATTTTGTTTTTGCTCTTTCCTCTGGCTTTTAGTACCTGAGACCACTATACAATTAAGTGTCGGTGCAAATTTCTCTATTTCATCCTTCCAATTATATACAAGTGATGTAGGACAGACTACTAGTGATGGTTTTTTATTTTCATTTTCTTCCACTTCAGATTGAATGAAGGCTATAGCCTCAAGTGTTTTACCTAATCCCATTTCATCTGCAAGTATCCCTCCAAAACCACAGCTAGCAAGAGTTTTCAACCATTTAAATCCTGTTTTTTGATAAGATCTCATTACACCATCTAAGCTTTCTGGTATTTGGGCTTTAATTTCTTTAATATCCTTAACATTACTTACGAGTTGTGTGAATTTTTTATTCGTTTCTACAAAATCCATTTCTTCTCGTTTCAACTTTTCTTCTATGTATATGGCATTATATTTTGAAATCAAAATCTTATTTTTCGAAATATCCCTATCCTTTATATTTAAATACTCCATCATTTGAGCAATCTTTAATATATTATTAGAATCTAGCAATACGAAGCTACCATTTTTAACTCTATAGTATTTTCTTTTTTCTCTTAAAGCTCCGAAAATATTGCTAAGTTCTGTTTTATCTACCCCATCAATGCTAAAACTGAATTCTAAAAGATTTTCTTTATTAAGTTTTATGTTTGACTTATATGAAGAGTTGCCGTGCACTTTAATATTCTTAAATTCTTCGGAACAATATACCTGGGCTACACTTCTAAGTTTTTCTAGTCCAGAAACTAAAAATTCTAAGAGCACTGACTCATCTTGAGCTTCAAACCCCTTATTTGTATTTACAAAACCAAACTGGTGAAATAAGTTTATAATCTCCATTTCCTTTTCTATATCTCTTATCAGTACCCTTCCCTCTTGTACTCTATTTTCTTTACTATTAAAAGGATTTATCTCTGTATCTCCATACTTAAAAGCTATTTTAACCTCTATATTCTCAGCAATTTTTTCAAAGAAAACAATTGGTTTAATTGTTTCTATATAAAATTCACTTTCTACAGATGTATCTATGGTAACCCTATTACTTATTTTTTTTAAAGTTGGAATTAGAAACGATGCTACATCAGCTTTCTCTTCATCATAAAACTCTATAAAATTGTTATCATCCTCTTTAAATCTATTATAAAAGGGTAAATATGAATACCTTTGGCAATTGGGTGGCTCATATATTTTTCCTTCATAAAAAAAGAACTCACCATCACTGCAAAGTACAGTTGGCATCTGCTCCTTTTGCCTAAGTAGGAATTTATTATTCTCTCTATTGATTTCAAATTCTAGAGGCATAGCCTCTTGTGATATCTGAACATTAGTAAATACTTGGTCTTTCATTACAACTGTTATAGCCCTATTATTTAAACATTTAAATAATCTTTTAACCATACTCTCTGTGAAATATGCCTTTTTCCCAGATAGAAACTTTACAGAACGGCGAACATATACTTCTGCGGCTTCCGCCACAGCCTCCAGTTCACTTGCTTCTTTGAAAAGTTCTATTATATTTAAATCTTCTTCTTTAAATAAGTGTAGATATGGATTATATGTAAATTTTTTGCCGAATTCCATAATTTCTAAACCAGTATTATAGCAAGCGAAAAATTGTTTTATATTTTTAACTACATAAAGCTTATCCTCACCAATCTTAAGTTCCACACAAGCTTTTCTATTATCATTATTAGAATCATGATAATACTTTACGTCTATATTTAAATGTTGTTTTGCTACTTCAACAGTACTTATATTTTTAGTTATTTGTTTGATTAAGTTATTTGTTTTAGCCATTTTCTGTTCCTTAATAATTTGTTCTTTTTCATTAGAATACTTTAAACATGTAGCCACTATATGTCTGCACATAGGTCTCCTACTACTACTAAGATAACTATATGAATTATCACATTCACATCTATAACTTATAAAAGAACAATTATTATTAAAACTTATTTCTACTTTATACAGAGTTTCATTTGAAGACTCTACATTTGCAGTTATGTTAGTTTCCTTATAATTCTCTTCTTCTTTTATTTCTATATTAATATCCAAAACCCTATTACTTAAATAATACTCACTTCCCATTTTATAAGAGTCTTTATTCGCGTATTTACGTATATTTTTATCATTAATATCAATCAAAGTTCCACCCCATCAAATTTTTTCTAGTCCTTGTTAATTATAATTATTAATAAGCAAAAATACAATTAAAAAGCACACTTAGTATATTAAATAAGTGTGCTTATACTAAATAAGTATGCTTAAATATTAAAATTTTTGAACATTAATAGCTTGGGGTCCTTTAGGTGCATCCACTACATCAAATTGTACTTGTTCACCCTCATGCAAATCTTTTCTAGGTCCTTGTTCTTTTATTGCTAAATGGTGAACAAATACATCTTCACCCTCTTGAGCGGATATAAATCCATATCCACGCTCAGCATCATACCACTTTACTATACCTGTTATCATATATTTCCCTCCTTGTCATTCTCTGAAATGAAAACAATTCAAAGTTTTAATATAGTATTAGCTATAAATGATTAAATAATACTTATACTTGGCTTAAGTATGGACTATTGCTTCCATGTTTAATTATTATGCTAGGCATTTATATATTCTTAAAAAACATGTCCACTTAAACCTTCACCTAATATTTGAATACACCTTAAAACAAAGCACAAATTTTATAAAAATAACCCCATCAAAAATAAATTTTTGATGGGGTTATTTTGTATAAAGAAATACTATTGTTTTATAATTAAATTCATTTGGCTGGGGTGGCAGGATTCGAACCTACGAATGCCAGAGTCAGAGTCTAGTGCCTTACCTCTTGGCTACACCCCAATAAAACCGAAAAATTATTATATAAGTTTCTGTGATTTACTATAACATAGATATACCCTCTTTGCAAGAGTATATCCTTTTATAAATTAGTAGGTTTGCTTTAATTTTATACAGCACCATCAATAGATTTCTTAAGTACATTCTCAATATCTTTCGCTATAGCTAAAATTTCTTCACTACCTATCATCTGTATAATTTCTGTAGGTTTAATCATTCCAATATAAACAGAACCTTCTTTTTCATAGACTACCATTTTACAAGGCAAGAAATATCCTACTTCAATGTTTCTGCTTAATACCTCTTGAGCTTGAACTGGATTACACACTTCTAAAATCTTAAAATTACTCTCAAACTCTAATCCTTTTTCTTTTAGTTTATCCTTAAAGTTAAGTTCAAATAACACTCCAAACTTATTTTCAGATAAACTCTTTTTTAAGCTTTCAACTGCCTCATCAAATGATTTTTCGGATTTTACTTCATATTTAATATTCATATTGTCCTCCTCATTTTAGATTTATTTATTTAATTGCCATATCAAATATTGTATTTATATGACATAGTGTACGGTTAAACAAACTTAGAAAAAATTTTCGCATACATTACATTCATCCAACGAAAAATGTCTCATGACAAACTTATTTTTCTCTATAAAATCCTTTATAGAATCTATAGAATTTAAATTATTCATAACTTAACTCCTTGTTTATATTTAAAATCATTAATGCAATTTGATATATACCCCTAATGGGTATATATCAATATTAACATATCGGAACCTTATCTGTCAATAACTATCAACTAATTCACTAGTCTTTTCAAATCAACCACATAATCGAATTTCCATGGGCTGAAATAGCATCTGATATATATAATGTATATCAATCCTTTCAGTGTATGCCGTTCTATAACATTCAAAACCTATCTGAAACTTATGTGTTAATAATGTGTGCAAACAAAAATATAGCAGATTTTACATTTCTGTAAATCCTGCTATATTTTTGTTTGCATTTTGGTGACTCCTAGGGGAATTGAACCCCTGATTCCACCGTGAGAGGGTGGTGTCTTAACCTCTTGACCAAGGAGCCGAATTAACACTACGAGATATATTATATTACTTTATTTGCTATAAGTCAAATAGATATATTAAATAGACAAATAATCAACTATTTTAAATTGAAATGAAAAAATAGGGTATGCAGCTTTGCTGCATACCCTATTACCAATTATAAGATTTGTAAAATACTTCTTTTTATTTCATTGAATTTTTCTGATGTAATTATAGATTTATCTTTAATTTTAGGTAAATCAACGATTATTTCACTTTTTATGGTAGCCGGTTTATCTGATAATAAATATATTCTATCAGATAAAAATACCGCTTCCTCGATATCATGCGTAATAAATATTATGGTAGCTTTTAATTCCTTTGTAATGTCTAAAAGCCAATTTTGCATCTTTGCCCTAGTAATTGCATCAAGTGCACCAAAAGGCTCATCCAGTAACATAATATCTGATGATGACATATATGTTCTTAGTAGTGCCGCTCTTTGCTTCATGCCTCCAGAAAGCTGGAAAGGGTATTTATACTCAAAACCCTCAAGTCCAAAGGTTTTAAAATGATTAATTACCTCTGACCTTGCCTGTTTTTTTGATTTCCCTTTTATGATAAGAGACAAAGAGGTATTATCTATAATATTTTTCCAAGGAAGCAGTAAGTCCTTTTGATGCATATAGCTTACTTTTTTAGTCCTACCCAAGCACTCTTCCCCATCAATTATAATTTTACCTCCATCTTTGTGTAAAAGACCTGATATAATATTAAAAATTGTACTTTTACCACTACCACTTGGTCCAAGGAGACTTATAAATTCATTTTCGTTAGCATAAAAAGAAACATCGTCTATAATTTCCATACTTCCAAAGTTTTTTTTAATATTTGCTACCCTTAGTTTTTCCACACTAGTCTGGTAAATACTCATTTGTAAACGCCTCATTTGCCATCATATCTTTTTCTATAAGCTTTCTATCTAAAAGAAATTTGGTATAGTTATCCCAAACTGATGTTTTCATTTCACCCCATCTTTTAGCTTCAGCCTTATACTGATCTTTCATATACTCTTGACTCTCGTAAGCAAGAGCTTCATTTGTTTCAGGTGCATTATTCAACAAAATCTTTGCACTTTCTTTAGGGTTCTCAATACAATATTCGTATCCTTTTGTAACAGCTTTCAAAAAATTCTTTGCAGTTTCAGGATCTTCTTTTAAATTATTTTCATTAGCTATAATTACTGGAGTATAGTAATCTAAATCACTATTTAATTTTCCAATATCAATATAGTTAATAGGAATATTTTTAAGCTTGGCTTCTATTCCCGTCCATCCATAAAATATCCATTCAAAGTCAATAGCTTTCTTAGTTACAGCAAAGAAATCCTCCGCTCCTGCGTCCACCATTTTCAGTTTTGAAAAATCAGCATTCTCACTTTCCATGAGAGCCTTTAATATTGCGTTTTCAGAAGGGGACCCCCATCCGCCATAGGTTTTACCTTCAAAATCTTTTGGAGATTTAATGTTTTTTTCCAATGGGGCTGCAAATCCAGAAGTATTATGTTGGATAATTGTAGCTATAGCCTTTATAGGAAGTGGGTCTTTAGCGGTTCTAGCATAAGTTACATCTTCTTGATAGCTTATGCCAAAGTCTCCTTTGCCTGCAGCAATTAAAGTTGAAGTGCTACCCTCGGCTGACTGAATTATTTCCACATCAAGACCTTGTTCTTTAAAATATCCATTGTCTTTTGCTACATATAATCCAGTATGATTAGTGTTTGGAACCCAATCTAAAATAACTGTAACCTTTTTTAAGGGTTCCACCTTATTTTCAATTTTTTCTTTTGTACCACAACCCACAAATACAACTGCAGTCATTGATAGCGTTAATAATAATGATATTGATTTCTTTAGCATGTTGTTACCTCCAAATAAAATAATAGTATTATACAAATTTAGTTTTTCTTATTTTCTTTATTCCTACTCCAAGGAGTAAAATAATATTGTAACAGATATAATAGCCCAAATAAGCCCATACTTAATATCACTATAATTATGATTACAGCGAAAACCTTATCAAGTGCGTAAGAATTTTTAGCTCTGATCATATATACCCCAAGACCCTTATCTCCTCCTAACCATTCTCCAATCACGGCCCCCATAATACTATAGGTTGCTGCTATTCTAAGGCCCGAGAAAAAATTAACAGTAGAGGATGGTAGCTTAACCATAGTAAAAATTTGATATTTGCTAGCTCCCATTGTCTTTAAAAGGTTTACCATATCAGTATCCACCGAATCTAACCCATCAATTAAACTAATAACTATAGGGAAAAAGCATACTAGAATTACCACAATAATCTTAGGTAATATTCCAAACCCAAACCAGATTACAAAAAGAGGTGCTAAGGCGATAATTGGGATGGTTTGAGATACTACTAAAATAGGATATATGCACTTTTTAATAAGTTTTACATTATCCATTAATGTAGCTAAAATTAATGCAACAAAAATAGATATTATGAATCCTATTGAGGCAGCATATAAAGTAGCATAAATATGTTTAGTAAGGCTTGGAAATATGTTAATTAAGGTAATAATAATATCTTTAGGTGATGGCAATATGTACTGTGGAACATTTAGCTTATCTATAGATATTTGCCATATCAAAAGAATTATAAGCTGAAAAGCTATAGGAATAAATTTATTTTCTATATTTATATATTTTTTCATCCATAGTCACGCCTTCTGGTTTATAATCGATTTTAACCATAGAAACAACTCTTGTTGCTCCATGTCGTACACAAATTTCTTGAGCCTTTTTTACAATATCTAAAAGCTCATCTAGTTTACCTTCCATAGTAGTTTCCATTGGTCCTACTTCGTATTTTACCCCACTAGCTTCAATATACTCTATAACCTTGTCTACTACGGGGTAAATTCGCTCCTCAGCTACTACCGGTATTACTTGAATACTTACATTTACAATTGACATTTAAATTCCTCCTTAACCTATTATTTATAAAAACAAACCCCCCGTTCAAAATTGAACGGAGGGTTTTATAAACCTATAATTTCGCATTATTTATGTACTTTAAATCCAAACTAAATGCAAATCATATTTTCCCTCCGCTGGCATTACCCAATTCAGGTTATAAGGGTCGAAACATTACTGTTTCCTCTCAGACAAAAAGCTTGACTCCCCTAATTTTTAATAATTACTTTATATATATATAATACCTACATTTTCTTTCATTGTCAAATCATTTTAGTAACCCGTGGATTTCATTCTAGAAACAAGTTCACAATAATACAAAATTATTTTTGATGATATATGTCATGTAAATAACATTCTTCATATATTACTCATAAGGGGTGGTATATTTGGATATGTATAGTAATCGAAAATTTGCTGATGCAGTCTTTGAAGGCGGCGGAATTAAAGGTATCGGACTAGTAGGAGCCTTAAAAATATTTGAGAGTAATGGATACCAGTGGAAAAACCTTTCAGGAACTTCCGCGGGTTCAATTGTGGCTGCACTAGTTGCTGTAGGATACTCAGCGGAAGAAATAAAAAAATTAATGTTGCAGTTAGATTATACAAAAATTGCTGATAAAAATCGTTTTAACATACCTATATTCTCTAATTCTTACAATTTACTTTTTAAAAAAGGAACTTTTAAAGGTGATTATATAAAAAACTGGATTGATGAAGCTCTGTCTAGTAAACTTAAACTTCCCAAGGGAAGAAAAGTAACCTTTGGAGATTTAATAACTTTAAAAGAAAACGGTATACTTTTAAATGACAATAAGTACAGAAGAAAATACAAACTCCATATTATAGCAACAGATATCAGTAATGGAAAAATGCTAATCCTTCCAGAAGACATTGCGGAATACGGTATAAATCCTGATAATCTGGAAGTGGGTTTGGCAATAAGAATGAGCATATCTATTCCTTATTTTTTTCAACCTGTAAAATTAAATAATGAAAACACTAATAAAAAGTCACTTATAGTTGATGGTGGGGTTTTAAGCAATTATCCAGTTTGGCTTTTCGATGTAAAAGGCATTCCTCGCTGGCCTACCATTGGTTTTAAACTTGGAGGAAATAAAGAAATAAGAGACCATAAGATTACAAATATCTTGAATTTTACTAGCTCAATTATTGAGACTATGCTAGAAGCACAAGATGATATTCATATAAAAGACATGGATTATTTGCGTACAGTAAAGATAAATACTCTTGATATTAAAACTACAGATTTTAATATTGGAAGCGAAAAAATTATGAGTTTATATAACTCTGGCGAAATTTGCGCAAAAGAATTTCTCGAAAATTGGGAAACTAATTATAGAAAGCATGAAATTCTTAGAAGCAACTCTTATAAATAATACGTACTACTAAAAAGATAAATTTTATCCGACGCTATGTACATTTTTTATGCGTATGTTCTTCACCAACATACGCATAGCTGTATGTATTTAGGAACATTTGACTGATTATTATAGTTTATGAAAGAAAAATAAGAATAGAAATTCAAATAATTAATATAAAATAATTAATATAAAATACATAAAAGAGAATATTAAATTTACGTTCCTAAATTATAATTTGATTTTGAGTAAAAAAAAAAATGTGTTATACTAAATTAGTTGTTACAAAATAATGATTATTTTTTAGAAACTAATGCTAAATATTATATGCTATTAAGATAAGAAATACATTTCATTTTATAATAATAGTTAAACCAGTGAAGAAAGGACGGAGAATTTATTTGAATGATGAAAAAGTAGTTTCACAAATAGTAGAACATCATAAAAAAAAGAAAAATAAACAAAGTGACGAGATAGGAATAACTTGGTGGCAACTGAGTCTCATTGGAATAGGTTCTATTATTGGAGCTGGTTTCTTTTTAGGTACAAGTGTAGCCATTACATTAACTGGTCCATCCGTAATATTAGCATTTTTAATTGCTGGACTAATGGCGTATATCACCTTTAGTGCATTAGCAGAAATGAAAATCAATGACCCAGCAACAGGATCTTTTAGGGATTATGCTAGAAAAGCTTTCGGAGACAATATTGGCTTTATTAGTGGTTGGATGTTTTGGATTGCTGGAGTATTAATTATGTCTAGCGAAGTAACTGCACTATCTGTGTTTACACGCTATTGGTTTCCACAGATTCCGTTATGGGCATTTTCTCTTATCTACTCTTCTTTAGGATTAGGCATTAATCTACTTGGAGTAAAAGATTTTGGAGAAATTGAATCCTTTTTCGCTATTGTAAAAATCACTACCCTTGTTTTGTTTATTATTTTTGGTGTATTATTCATCCTTGGATATGTATCTCCAAAGGCATCCGCGGCTGGAGGTTCAGTAATTTCCTTTTCTTCACTTAATTGGTTTCCAAAAGGCATAAAAGGACTATGGTCTGCTATGATTTTTGCACTGTTTCCTTTCGCTGGAGTAGCAGTTGTAGGCGCAGCTACTAAAGAGTTAAAGCACAAAGAGTCAATTTCTAAAGCTATTAATGCGCTAAATCTAGCTTTAATCCTTTTATATGTTACTTCATTAGTGATAATTTTAAAAATGGTGAATTGGCAGCAAATTCAGGTGAGCAAAAGTTCTTTTATCACCGCACTCTCTGCATTTCACTTTCCTTATATGAGTTCTATATTTAATATTGTTATTATAAGCGCTGCATTTTCCACTTTTGTGGGGGCACTTTTTGCTATAACAAATGTATTATTATCTCTTGCAAAGGATCATGAGGCACCGAAAATTGTAATGAAAAAGAATAAAAAAGGTGTAAATGTTATTGCACTTCTACTAGGTACAAGTGGTTTACTTGTAACTATCTTATTATCTCTAGTATTACCATCTACCATTTACGAGTATTTAACCACTGCAGCAGGTGTATTATTGATTGGAAATTGGATTATTATCTTAGCTTCACAAATAAAAATCCGAAAGAACTATCCTGTCCATGGTAATCTCAAAGGTAATATCAAAAGTAAAGAATTTAAAATGCTATTTGCACCATATAGTTCATATTTGGGCATTTTACTTGTAATCCTTGCTTTAATTGGAGTGACAATTAATCCAAACCAGCGTTTAGGATTAATTGTAAGTACAATCATTGTTGCAATCATTTCTATTTCTTATTTAATAGTAAAACCAATCATTAAAAGAAATAGAATGAATAGTTAAGTAAAAAAGCACGTAATAGGGAGGATCACCTGTTACGTGCTTTCATTAATTATTTATAAGATTTTCTTCTTTTAATACCTTTTCAAATGCCTCAACAACCTTTTCATCATAATGTATTCCACTTAAGCTTTTTAATTCTTTAAACGCCACTGACATATCCATAGCTTTTCTATAACTTCTGTCTGAAGTCATAGCATCAAAACTATCTGCAAGGGCTATTATTTTTGCTTCTAATAATATTTCATCACCTTTAAGTCCACGGGGATAGCCTGTACCATCTATTCTTTCATGATGCTGAGAAATTATTTTACTTATGTTTTTCATAAAAGTTCCCTGTGTCATTTTTTCTCCATCAAGAGGATGATTTTTTATTAAATTGAATTCTCCTTCTGTCAAATTTCCTGGCTTATTTAATACTTTATTAGGTACAAAAATTTTACCAACATCGTGACAAAGAGAGGCAAATGCAATGTTTTCAAGTCTTTCACTGGATAAGCCTAATATTTTAGCAATATTTATTGAATAATCTCTCACTCTCTCACCATGA
Source organism: Clostridium sp. (assembly GCF_016650035.1). Taxonomy (GTDB): domain Bacteria; phylum Bacillota; class Clostridia; order Clostridiales; family Clostridiaceae; genus Clostridium_AD. The sequence continues at coordinate 9,315 of NZ_JAENWM010000059.1, read as the reverse complement.
CTATGTGTATATATATCCTTTTCCTCAACACTTTTAACCATACTTGATAACTCTTTTATCCCCTTACTTAAATAATGAAAAAAAGGTTCCGTGGATAAATACAACATGGTTACTTCAGTAATAGTTTTTAAACTCACTGTTTCTTTTAAACCATGAGCATAAAAATACTCGCCTTTGTTTAAAACAATATTTTCACTATCTCTTTCACAATTAATTGAACCTTCTAGAACATAAAAGAATTCCAAAGTTTCGTTACTATCACTTGGCTCAATAAAAAAAACTTGCTCGGACTCTATCTTTTGTATCATTATTTCAGCGCCATCACCTTTGCCTATTAATCTAAGTTCACCAAAGTCTTGAGTAACTTTTTCTAGGCAACTTTCATTTTGTCCTAAGTAAAGTCCTTGCATTCTATTCCTCCTTTGATTGTGACATTTATTACGCTAAAGCTTCTTTATAAGTCAACTCTATTTTAGTGATTTCCTATTCGTAAAGGATCTACCAATACATATCTATTTCCAAACTTAACCGATACCCAATCGCAGTTTACTTTTACGCCCTCTTTTGCTGCAGAATTAACCATCTTTGCTGACATTTCATTAGTTTTATTGAGTAAATCAAGAATTATTTTATCTATATCTGCAATATACTTATTTCCTAGACTCTGAATTTCTTCGGAATTTTTATCATTTGCATCATTATATTTTACTAAAGTTTTCCTTAAATTTTCTTCTGTCTTTTTGTAATCTTTACTGTCTATCGTTAATGACTTTATCTGTGACTGCAACTCTTCAATTTCAGCTTCCTTAGCTAAATACTTGCTTTCATATTTTTCTTGTTCTATTTCAATTTTTTCCTTAGCCTTATCAATATCTTTTAAAATTTTCACATGTTTCTCAGTTCCACTTTGTGTCATATTTAAATCACATTGTAATTTTCCTAACTCTCTTTCAATTTTTGCTACCTCTTTACCTTTTACTAACCCATCTAAAACTTCTAAATATTTATCAGTTGCATCCTGTACATCTTCAACTGCTGTTCCTATCTTTTGATTAATTTGTATGTTGGTTTTATCAACATTTTTTATTATATCCCCCATACTTTTAGCTTGAACATAATTAGTTGGGATAATAATAAAGGACATCATTAACATAGCTGTAATAAATATTGATATTTTTTTCATAAAAACTCTCCCCCTAATGATTATTTTGAAATAAACTACTGCCGTACTGCATTATTTGATAATTGAATTAAGTACAGATCCATCTCTCTTTAATTACTTATTATATTCTATATAAGTTTTCAATTTCCTTCAACATTTTCCAAATATTAAAAATATATTTATAATTTAGAATATTAAGCTAATTATCGATAAAATTAATATGTATAATTTATTACGTTAGAAATATCAACCAAATCTAGTCACAATTCGAATTATATGATATTATAAATATAGTGAAAAAAGAGATGAATTTAAGTACTAAAAAACACATAACGGTGAGGGGAAGCACCAGTTACGTGTTTTTTTTAAAAGGTATCTACCTGAAACCCTCAGACGTTTATTACATTTCTTTTTTTATACCTCTACTCAAAGTATTTTCATAATCTATGAATTGGTACACATCCTCTTTGAATAAATCACTAAAGCTCTTAAGCTCTTCTAAAGTTAAATCCTCAATAGCCTTGTGTTCCTTCTCACAGTGTATAACAATAGAACCTATAACTCCATGTGCATCTCTAAATGCTGCTCCTTTATTCACAAGATAATCGGCAGCTTCTGTAGCATTTAAAAATCCTGTTTTAACTGCATTATACATATTATCCTTCTTAATTTTTAGTGAACCTAGCATTCCATTCATAATTTTTATACATTTTAAAACTGTATCTACTCCATCAAAAAAAGGTTCCTTATCTTCTTGCATATCTTTATTATAAGCCAGTGGAATTCCTTTCATGGTTGTAAGCAAACTCATTAAATCTCCATATACTCTCCCAGTCTTTCCTCTTACGAGTTCTGCTGCATCTGGATTTCTTTTCTGCGGCATTATACTGCTACCTGTAGAAAATTCATCACTAATTTCAATAAAATTAAATTCTTTACTACTCCATAAAACAAGTTCCTCGCTAAGTCTACTAAGATGCATCATTATTATAGAAAAAGCGGATAAAAGTTCCAATAAGTAATCCCTATCGCTTACCCCATCCATAAAATTATCCACAGGTTTTTTAAACCCCAGTTCTCTTGTTGTAAAAGATCTATCTGTATCATAGGTAGTTCCTGCTAGAGCGCAGCACCCAAGAGGATTTTCATCCATAATGATAGTGGCACTTTTAATTCTTTTCACATCTCGTCCTAACATATTATGATATGCCATAATATGTTGTTTAAAAGTTACGGGTTGAGCCCTTTGTAGATGCGTATAGCCTGGCATTATAGCCATATTGTCATTCCCTAATTTTTCAATAGTAGATAAAACAATATTCAAATTTTCAATAACCTCAAGGGCCTTATGTTTTGAATATAATCTCATATCTACTGCAACCTGGTCATTTCTACTTCTTGCTGTATGGAGTTTTTTACCTACATCACCCACAAGTTTTGTCAGTTGTATTTCCATAAAGCTATGAATATCTTCATAATCGCCTTCAATTTTAAGTTTACCTTCTTCAATATCAGAAAGAATAGAATTTAGACCATTTACTATAGTTGAGCACTCTTCATGGGTTAAAATGCTGCATTTAGCAAGCATTTTAACATGAGCTATACTTCCCATAACATCTTCATAATATAACCGTTTATCAAAGCTTAGAGAACTATTAAAGTCCTCCATAAGCTTGCTTTCATTACCTTCAAATCTTCCACCCCAAAGTTTCATTTATATCACCTGCATAACTTTCTATATATTTTGTATTATCACTTAGTAATTATTTAAATGTTTATAAGCCTTAATTTTACTTGGCAATGAAAATAAGTTTATAAATCCTTCTGCGTCCTTATGATCATATAGTACACTTGCTCCAAAAGAAGATATACTCTCATCATATAGTGCATTAGGTGATTCTTTACTTGCTACCATAATATTTCCTTTGTATAGCATTAGTTTTACAGAACCTGTTACTGTTTCTTGAGTCTTATCTACAAAAGCATCAAGAGCTTCTCTCATAGTAGTAAACCAAAGTCCATCATAAAGTAATTCTCCATATTTCTGTGATATTGAGTATTTAAAGTGTAGTGTATCTTTATCTATGGTTATTTCTTCAAGTTCTTTATGAGCTGCATAAAGAACCGTACCACCAGGAGTTTCATATATTCCTCTTGATTTCATTCCTACAAGTCTATTTTCTACTAAATCTACAATACCTATTCCGTTTTCTCCACCAATTTTATTTAATACCGTAACTATATCAATTGGCTCTAGTTCAATGCCGTCAACTTTTTTAGCAATTCCTTTTTCAAAGTATATTTCTACATATGTAGCTTCATCTTTTGCTTTTTCTGGAGGTGTAACCATAAGATACATATCTCTTTTATGATCATTTTTAAAATCTTCAATATCTCCACCTTCATGACTTGCATGCCACAAATTTTGATCAACTGAATATATTTTTTCTTTAGTTACTGATATTTCTATACCCCTAGCATTTGCATAATCTATAGCATCTTCTCTTGATTTTATATCCCAAATTCTCCAAGGTGCAATAATTTTTATAGAAGGGTCTATAGCTGCTATGCCAACCTCAAATCTAACTTGATCATTTCCCTTACCAGTGCATCCGTGGCATATATATTTTGCCCCTTCTTTATGAGCTATTTCCACAAGCTTTTTAGCTATTAATGGTCTTGCATAAGCTGTACCTAACAAATATTTTCCTTCATAAGTAGCATTTGCTTTAACACCTTTAAATACGTAATCTTTGATGAATTCAGCTGTTACATTTTCAATATATATTTTCTTTGCTCCTGAGCTTAACGCTTTTTTCTCAATTGCTTTCATATCATCCTCTTGTCCTACATTAATACAAGCAGCTATAACATCCATATCATAGTTTTCCTTAAGCCAAGCTATTATTATAGAGGTATCGAGTCCTCCTGAATACGCTAAAACCACTTTTTCTTTAATTATTTTTTCCATTTTTATATCCCCTTCCGAATTTATATCTTTTATATTTTAAGACTTTTCTAAAGTACTTTATTTAAACATTCATTAGCTTGCCGGTCTTTGTGCAGGTTGAAAAATTGTTTTGGTACTGTTATTACAATAGACATAATTTTTCTCATTTGTACCACTCCTTCATTTATAACAAAACATATCGATGTATATTTATACATTGATATGTATATTTATAATTTTCCTTGATTATTTGATATTCAATTCTTTTTAACGTTTATTGTTGAACTAACTGGCTTGCTTTTATTTATTATATATCACTTCTTATAATAATGCAATACTTTTTCTTTGTATTTATTCATATTTTTATTATATTTATGCATTTCATAAGAAAAAGACGCAAAACAAGTGTTGGCGCACCTGCTTTGTGTCTTTTTTAAAATTTTCTTTTACTTAATCTGCAATATTAAACACTTCTAAATTTGCACTTATAATATTTTTCCTCAAAAGTTCCACTACTGCCTTTGCAGTATCTAATGAAGTAATAACACCTATGTTACTTTCAATAGCTGTTCTCCTTATTCTAAAACCATCTGTTTTTGAATTATTTCCTTTAGTAGGGGTATTTATTACTAAATCAACCTGTCTACTTTTTATTACATCAATGATATTAGGACTACCTTCTGAAATTTTCATAACTGTAAGGGCTTCAATACCAATGTCATTTAGTAGCTTGGCCGTGCCGGTTGTAGCTATAAATTTATAATTCATTTCACTAAACGCTTTTGCTATATACAAAAACTCTTCTTTATCCTGTGGATTTATTGTTGTAAGTATAACTCCACTTTCTTTTTTAATCCTCATTCCAGAGGCTATAAGCCCTTTATATAAAGCCTCGTCGAAGCTTCTTCCTATTCCAAGCACCTCTCCTGTAGATCTCATTTCTGGTCCAAGACACACCTCAACCTCTGGAAGTTTTTGAGTCGAAAATACTGGAACCTTTACTGACACAAGTGTTGGTTCTTTATAAACCCCGCTACCATATCCCAAATTTTTTAATTTTTCTCCCAGCATAACTCTTGTTGCAATCTCTACAATTGGTACTTTACTAACCTTACTAATATATGGAACTGTACGACTAGCTCTTGGATTAACCTCTATGATATATAATTCATCTTTAAATTCTATAAACTGAATATTTATCATACCTATTACTTTAAGTCCTATTGCAACCCTCTTAGTAAATTCTAATATTTTTTCTTTTATATCTTGTGATATATTTTGACTTGGATATATTGTAATGCTATCCCCAGAATGAACCCCTGCTCTCTCTAAATGCTCCATAATACCAGGTATTAATATTTCTTCCCCGTCACAAATAGCATCAACTTCTATTTCTCTACCTAATAGATATCTATCAATTAAGACAGGATTTTTCTTATCCTTCTCAAAGGCATTCTTTAAATAATGCTTCAACTCATTTTGTCCATAAGTTATTTCCATTCCCTGTCCACCTAATACATAAGATGGTCTAACAATTACTGGATATCCTAAGTTTTCAGCCTCTTTTAACCCTTCTTTCAAATCCCAAACCGCTCTTCCCTTTGGTCTATTTATATCTAACTCCTCTAAAAGTGCATCGAATTTCTCTCTATCTTCGGCTACATCTATTTGCTCAGGCTTAGTCCCATAGATAGTTATGTTCTTTTCTTCTAAGAATTTAGCAAGATTAATGGCAGTTTGTCCTCCAAATTGAAGTATAACTCCATCAGGATTTTCTTTTTCAATAATATTTAAAACTTCTTCTTCTGTTAAAGGCTCAAAATATAATTTATCTGAAATATTAAAATCTGTACTTACTGTTTCCGGATTATTGTTTACTATTATTGTTTCAATTCCTAGCTTTCTAAGTGCAATTACGCTGTGAACAGATGCATAATCAAACTCAATTCCCTGTCCTATACGTATAGGACCTGAACCTAATACCATAACCTTTCTTCTACTGCTTACCTCAACCTCATCATATTCATCATAGGTTGAGTAGTAATAAGGGGACAAGGCCTCAAATTCTCCTGCGCAAGTATCTACCATCTTATAGACAGGTTTAATGTTCCATATGTTTCTAAGTTCATAAATTACATTTGGACTCACCCCTAATAAATCCGATATCCCCTTATCGGAAAATCCCTTTTTCTTTAATAATTGCAACCAATCTTTATTCATATCATCAACGGTGGAACCCTTTATTTTTTCTTCTTCATCTACTATCCACTTTATTTTATTTACAAAGAATTTATCTATACCTGTAATTTCCGAAACCTTTTCTACCATATAATTACGTCTGAGCATTTCAGCTAAATGAAATATTCTCTCATCATCAGGCGCCATTACTCTTTTCTTTAATTCTCGTAAGCTTTTTTGTGAAAGCGCATCGTATTGTAATGAGAACTTTCCTATTTCTAAAGAACGAATTCCTTTTAATAGAGCTGCTTCAAAATTGCTCCCGATTGACATTATTTCCCCTGTAGCCATCATCTTAGTACCTAAAACTCTATTCGCTCCCTGAAATTTATCAAAAGGCCACTTAGGAATTTTAACTACAACATAATCTAGCGATGGTTCAAAACAAGCATAGGTTTTTTGAGTCACTGCATTCACTATTTCATCGAGTCCATATCCTAGCGCTATTTTTGCTGCTACTTTCGCAATAGGATATCCTGTAGCCTTCGAAGCTAGTGCAGAGGATCTACTTACTCTTGGATTAATTTCTATAACTGCATACTCAAAGCTTTTAGGATTAAGAGCTAGTTGAACATTGCAACCACCTTCTATTCCTACACTATTTATAATATCTATGGATGCACTTCTAAGCATTTGGCACTCTTTATCCGAAAGAGTTTGGCTTGGTGCTACAACAATACTATCTCCGGTATGTATTCCTACAGGATCAATATTTTCCATATTACATACGCAAATACAATTACCATTACCGTCTCTCATAACCTCATATTCTATCTCTTTCCACCCTTTAATTGACTTTTCCAAAAGAACCTGTCCGATAGAACTTAATTGTAATCCTAATTGTAAAATTTCTACTAACTCTCCTTCAGTTTCAGCGATTCCACCTCCGCTTCCCCCTAGAGTATAAGCCGGTCTTACTACTAGTGGATAGCCTATTTCAATTGCAAAGCATAATGCTCCTTCTATATCTGTAACAATTGCACTTTCTACAACTGGCTGATTAATCTCCTGCATAAGATTTCTAAAAATTTCTCTATCTTCACCTTTTTTTATTCCTTCTATAGATGTTCCAATCACTCTTACATTATATTTATCTAAAACGCCATTATCCGCTAGTTCAACAGCTAAATTGAGTCCCGTTTGGCCTCCCATACCACAAAGTATGCTATCCGGTCTTTCCTTGTCAATAATTTTTTCTAAAAATTCTATAGTTAATGGCTCGATGTAAACAATGCCAGCAATCTCTTTATCCGTCATTATTGTAGCTGGATTGCTATTTACAAGTACAACTTCTAAGCCTTCCTCTTTTAATGCTTGACAAGCTTGCGTGCCTGAGTAATCAAATTCAGCAGCTTGTCCTATTATTATTGGTCCTGATCCAACTACTAATACTTTTTTTATACTTTTATCTAATGGCATCTAAACCCTCCTCTATTATATTAGCGAAAGAAACTTATCAAAAATCACATCTATATCCTTCGGCCCTGGGCAAGCCTCTGGATGGAACTGCACAGAAAATATAGGCAAATTTTTATGTCTCATTCCTTCAATGGTTCCATCATTTACACTTACGTGAGTAACCTCCATACCTTCAGGTAGAACACTGACATAATATCCATGGTTTTGAGATGTAATATAAACCTTATTTTCTTCTATATCTTTAACTGGATGATTACAGCCTCTATGTCCAAATTTAAGTTTTTCCGTCTTTCCGCCAAGAGCTAATGCTAAAAGTTGATGTCCTAGACAAATTCCCACTATAGGCTTTTTACCTATAATTTTTTTTAATACCTCAATTACTTCTTGTAAATCATCAGGGTCTCCAGGTCCATTTGATAAAAATACTAAATCCGGATTAATATCCATTATATCTTCCGCAGAAGCATCAGCAGGAAATATTGTTAACTTGCAATTTCTTTTTTTAAACGAACGTATTATATTTTCTTTTATTCCAAAATCCATAATAGCTACATGGTGCCCACTACCGTAAATTGTATAGCACTCTTTTGTAGTAACCTTCTTCACTGCATCGTTATTATTAAAAGTTGAAAGCTTTTGCTCTATTTCACTTTGTGACAACTCTTTCGTAGCTATAATTCCTTTCATGGAACCATTTTTTCTAAGTATTTTTGTTAATGCTCTTGTATCAATACCTTCAAGTCCGATTATCTTATTTTGCTTAAAATATCCCGCAAGGTCCATTTCACATCTGAAATTGCTGGGATTATCACATTTTTCTCTAACAATGAACCCCTTAACCTTAGGGGATTTTGATTCAACATCCTCGAGATTTATTCCATAATTGCCGATGAGTGGATATGTCATAGTTACTATTTGCCCATAATAGGATGGATCCGTTAAAATTTCCTCATAACCAGTCATCCCTGTATTAAATACCACTTCGCCCACACTTTCCTCTAAATACCCAAATACATTTCCTTCAAACATTATTCCATTTTCCAATATCAACTTACCTTTCATATTAGCCCTCCTACGTCGAATAAAAGTATATTTTTCAAAAAAACAAAGGATAATAGGGAGATTAATTAAATAATCTCTTTATTATCCTTCACAATATATCTTTAACATTTATTAACGAAATAGAAAACATACCTACAGTTTTATTATTAATTTCAAAATTTGCGCTACAAAAAACACTTGTCATAATCATCTATACTCCTTCCTAGTCTCACAGGACTAACTTAAAAGTGTATTTTTCTTTTATTTATAATTTCTTTTTAGTTTAATTCAAATTTTATAATTTGTCAATGTATAAATATAATTAACTATTGCAATATGATCCGTTTATGATAATGTCTTAGATTACCGTTTTTGATTATGTCCCAAACATACAAAAATATAGTGTAGAATATACCTCATAAGATTGTACAAATGGGGTGTTGATAATCAGAAAGGTAGATTTAAATATGAAAGAAGATTTCAAATATCAAATCATCAAAAAATT
>NZ_JAENWM010000147.1 GCF_016650035.1 Clostridium sp. | reverse complement strand
TTTCTTTTTTAAAAAAGTAAAGCACGCGGTAGGTCTGTTAAGCTTACCCAAAATCATACTTTTACAAAAGCAAAGCACCAACAATTAGTTGGTGCTAATGTTTCACATGATTTGGGACATTTTCAAAAATGCTTGACACATTATTAACTAAAGTTCAAAAAATATTAATATATATTTTTATGGTTAAAATTTAAGGTAATAATTTCTCTAAATTTAAAATTCCGGAACCTTGCATATATTTTGGTGAGTTTATTAAGCTTGAAGACACCTTAAGTAATGCCAATGTATCTTTAAAACACAAATCACTATTATTTTCATATAAAAGTGCACAAATACCGCTTATAAAAGCAGCCGAACAGGAAGTTCCTGTGTAAGTCGTATATAAATTAGTGATATGAGAAGGATAAAGTTTCATGCCATTTTTTTCAGAGACAAATTGTTTGTCTGATAGGCAGGAACAAATATCAACACAGGCTGCAATCAAATTTGGCTTATCGAGTTTCTGAAAAGGACCACAGGAAGAATATTCATATATTTTTGGGGTTCCTATACTATCATAACCACCAACAGTTATACAATTATTAAGTGTAGCTATGCCCCTTATTGAACTTTTAATACTATTATTGCTTCCACTAGGAACGATTACCACAAGGCCTTTTGATATTGCAAGGTTGAATAATTTTGAAAAAAGTGAAAGCATAAATTCATTAGTTTCCATAGTTTCAAAAGGAAGGAGAATGATTTTAATACTTAAGTCATTACTTTCATTAATTATAGTTTCTAATGAAAATAGAATATCGGAAATAAAGCCCTTGCCTATTTTATTAAAGGCTTTAATCATATAAATATGACTATTTTTAGCAACTCCTTTGTACATACCTTTTGAACCATAACCACTACCACATATCAGCCCGCATTCAAAGGTGCCGTGACCATTATCATCATAAGGATACTTTAAATTATTAACAACATCTACGAACTTTTTAATTCTGTTACTTGGATTCAATAAGTCGCAATGTGGATATACACCACTATCAATTATTCCAATGCCGACGCCCTTTCCAGTAAGGTCATAGTTACTATGAAAGGAGACACCATTAGATGATAGTATGCTATTGCCGCATAATTGTGCATAGGAATCATAAATAATATATGATACCTGAGGATATTCTAGTAATCTATCTATAGCACTAGAGGTTAAAGTAGCGCAAATACAATTTATAGAGGGGATATGACGTAAAATATCACATTTTAAAGATTGAATTTTACTTATAGTTTTACCTTCAAGGGATTTACAGTATATTATTACTCTATAGTTTTCATATAGGTTACTAAGTAAAGCTTGCCTTAAGGAAGGGTCTAACTTATTTTTGAAGGAAAACATGTATGCCTCCTAAGATATTGTTACATTATTATATTATATGCAAACTTTTATAATATGTTAATAAAAAATAAAGGTATATATTAGCATTGTAATATATACTTTGAAATTTTATTTTTCACATTCGCCAAATGAAAACATTTCCTCACACATGCTAAAGAATGCACTAGCAACAGGAGTTAATGTTCTTTTTGAATTAACAATCAAATATAAATTTCTTTTTAAGAATAAATCTCTAATTGTACTTATCTTTATTTTACTTCGATCAATATAATCAAATGATATTTTTTTTGAAATAACAGATACACCTGTTCCGAGTTTTACAAACTGAAGTACATTGTCTAAATTATTAACTTCACAAAATACGTTTAATAAATTGGGGTTTATCCCTTTTGACTCAAGAGCTGTATACAGGGTACTCCTAGTTGCTGATTTTTTATCTCTAAGTATAAACTTGTATTTTAACAAATCCTTTAGAGTTATTTCATCAGGAACATTTAGGTCAGTACTAGAAACTAAAACAAGATCATCTTCCATAAGTTTGTAACTTTTAATTTTTTCGTTTTTAATGGTTGTCCCAACTATACCGATTTCACAGTTAAGATCTAAAATGTTTTTTATTATATCTCCGGAACCTTGCTCTGTAATATTAAAACGAACATCAGGGTAGAGGCCACTAAATTTTTTTATAAGATCTGGCACCAATGAATTACAAGGGGTAGTGCTAGCTGATAAATGTAATTTACCAGATACTTTCGTGTTAAAATTAGAGAGATTAGAGATAGCATTATTACGAGTGCTTATTAAATTAATTGCATATTCTAAAAAAGATTCACCAGCTGGTGTTAGGTAAACTACTTTGGAAGTTCTGTCAAAAAGTTGAACATTTAATTCTTTTTCTAAGCTAGCTATATGGGAGCTTATTGTAGGTTGAGATAAGAAGATCGTACTGGCTGCCTTAGAAAAACTTTTGAACTTGGCTACGCTAGTGAAGGCTTCAATTTGTTTGAAATCCATAAGGGGTCCTCCTTGAATATATATTGAAAATATAAATATTAGTTAGTTTTAACTTGTTTATACCATACATCTATAATTATGCATATATTTATAAATAATTTCAACAGGTAATATGAAAATTATATTTTAGCTCAAAAAAAAACAGAAAGAGATTATTACCCTTTCCATTTAAATATTAATATACCCACAATCATTGTTCCAACGCCTATAAATTTAGATAAAGTAAACTTAATTTGATTCGCACCAAACATTCCAAAGCTATCAATTAACCCAGCTGCTAAGAGTTGAGCCACTAATATAGTGGCAATGGAATAAGTTGGTCCTAGCTTAGTTATGCCTTGCATAACAGTAAATATAATTATTGAGCCTAGGATTCCTCCTAGTAAGTACAATTTATTTACTTCTTTTATAGCTTTAAAATTACCATTTCCAACTATAAGAAGTATTAATAATGTAAGTATTAAACCAGTACCTTGAACTAAAACATTAGTTTCCCAAAGACCTATTTTTTCGCTTGCTCTTGTATTAAAAACACCTTGAAGACTCATACAAATGCCTGCAATTATAGAAAAAATTAAACCCAATTACAATCACACTCCTTTAGTTTAGTTTATCCAGAATGTATTGTAATATTTAAAAATATAATTTAATATCCATTGTCCTGTCTTTCATGATTAATGTTGTTTTTATATAAATATGCATTTTGAATATCTTCGTTACTAAATCCTAAATTTCCACCTAAGCACAAGAAATTCTGGAAAATAGTTATATAGTTATCCAATGAGGAAGAAGCTATAAAATCAGAAATATTTACATATAAGTCTAAAAACTGTTGAAATAATTCTGAAGTATTATATTTAGTGTTTAAAGTTACATCATCAAAGTTTTTTTCAAGTCCTATACTTAAAATAAAGTGAAGACAATCAACATATTCTTCAAGAATTATATCTTTACTGGAGGGTTTTTTTGTACTCCAGAATTTAAAACAACGAGTTTCATTTGCGAGTTCTCCCAGTTCCACTTGAAGAGAGAGTATTTTTTTTTGTAATAATTGAACGTCTTCTAAGTTATGTTCTGTTAGAATTCGTTTGTCTAAAGCATCTTGCATTTGAAATAGTCTTTGTAAATTCATATCTGAAACCGCCTTTTTATTTAATTATGCTTATATTATAGAGAATATTTTTTAACAACCATTTGATCTTTATTATTTATAGGTTTCCAAAGCTCTATTGCATCCAAGGTAACAGTCTTTGAAAAATTTTCATCTTTAGCTAGATTGCAAGCGGATAAATACTCATTGTCAGACCACTCTCTATCAGAAAAATTTGTATTAGCAAGTGAAATATGCAAGTTCCAATTTTCAATGTTTTCCCTAACAGTAAAGCTCTGTGAGTTTAATATAGTATTTATACTTTTAGATAATTCGTATATAGTGCCTTTATTTTTAATGTTTAAGTTAACAGATTTAAATGGAGGGTCAAAACAAATCACTCCATTTATATCGACTTGAAACTTAGTATAATCCTTTAAAATATGTTTTATGGAAATATCCAAATCCGAAAGATTAGGATTAGTTATTATTTCTAGAGTTATATGAAGCATAGGTAAATTGTTATCAGATTCATATAGGTTATATTTTTTACAGAGTTTCTCTTGCATAGATTTTATATATTCATAAGAAACTTTATCAAATAAACCAACTAAATAGTAAATCATTTTAATCACTCCCTTATGAAATATACAGTTCTAAATTTTTAGTAATCACGAAGAGTATAAGTTTTAACTAGCATTTCTTTTTTATTACTAATTTGCTTCCATAATTCAAGCCTAGAAACCTTTGCAAATTTAAAAAAATCGTTTTTATCTAAACTATCATCAATAGAAATCGTACCACCATTAGATGATTTTTTAATGATGTGATTAGCATTAGCTAATAGAATATGCAGATTAATGGAAGTATTATCTTTATTAACGTTAAAGCCATGCAAATCTAAGGTACCCGTAATACTTCTCGCTAAACGAAAAATATAACCTTTATCATCAACCTTAAGACTTACTTGACTGAAATTTTCATTTAAACCGATATTATTATTTATATCTACTTTAAATTTTTTATAAGGACTTATAATTTTGGAAACAACCACATCTAATTTTTCTAAATCAGGATTTGTTATAGCGGTTATAGGGATATAGAGATTAGGTGAACTTTTGTATAGTTTATATTTCTTACAAATATCTCTTTGAATATTTTGAATTGTAGAGTTAGATTCATCATCGAATAGTGCAACTAAAAAATATTTCATATCTTTCCTCCGAGTAAAATTAATAACCAAGATTGGTTAATATTATTTTGATTAAATTATAACTACATTATAACATAATATTCGAGTTTTGTATTTTACGTGTAAATTTATGTATACAAGAAAAAAATGTAGTTCAAGTAATTTATACTTTTTTAATTATTAGTATAATTAATTTTAATTATGCTAATAATAATTTTGTAATTAGAGTACTCACGGAAACTAATAAATAAAACTTGAATTTGTTTTGAGTTGTATAGAATTATAAAATTTAATGATATTAGAGCGGTTTGTAATAAAAACAGGTATAGCAAACAAGCCTGCACGGTGCAAGAATTTTTAAA
>NZ_JAENWM010000038.1 GCF_016650035.1 Clostridium sp. | reverse complement strand
CAATTATATGTCACCTGATGAGTTTGAAATAGCCTATAAAAAAGCAAATAAACTTAATGTATCAATCGCAAGTTAAATTTAAGGGGATTACTAATAACTTTCTCATTTTAATTTGTACTTTTTATTGACATAGGACCACCTTGACTATGATAGCTACAGGAGTAGTTATGAAAGTCAGGCTGGGTTTATAGCGGACACGCTTAGAACACATAAAAAGATACATTCAGTAAAGTCTAGGGTTAAAGAACCAGATAGATTAATAGAAAAAATAATTAGAAAGACCACAGGGCGAAAAGAAAAATATGGCTCAGAATTTAAGTTCTCCATGGAAAACTATAAAGAAGAAATAAATGATTTAATAGGAGTTAGAGCAATACATATTTTTAAGGAAGATTGGGAAGATATACACAATTTCATTTACAGTACCTGGAAAGTTATTGAAATAACTGCTAATGTTCGAGAAGGTGATGACACTAAAAGGTTTGAGGAGCTAAATATACAAATCCATTCTAGAAAATCTGGATATAGATCTGTGCATTATTTAATAGAGTTTTTCCCAACTAGTCAAAAGGTTATAGCAGAAATCCAGGTGAGAACAATATTTGAGGAAGGCTATGGAGAAATTGATCATCAACTAAGGTATTCCCATAAGGAAATTCCAGAGGTGCTAGCTTTAAATCTTTTGTTATTTAATCGAATAGCAGGTAGTTCTGATGAAATGGCATCCTTAATAAATCTGTTAAATCGCAATTGGATTGAAATGGAATCAAAATATGAAAGAATGATAGAGATGAAGGATAAAGAAATAAGTAAATTAAAAGAAGGGGAATTGAAATGAAAAAAATATTTAAAGGTTTATTAAAAGGAATTGAAAGCAGTCTTGAAAGATTCCCACTAACTATAGGTCTTTCAACTATATGTGTTATACTTCTTATTTATATTTCAGAAATAAGCCCACAGGCTAGTAGTGATCTTATAGAAACCCTTGGTAGAGTAACTATGGTAATTGCCCTTGGAATTCCACTTTCATTATCCATCAAACTTTTCTTCGAAAGACTAGATAATTACAAGAAGGTATCACTTTATGCATCTTATTTAGGAGGTACACTACTTTTAATTCTCTACTACTACTTTTTGCTAAAGGATATAGGAATGATTTCAATGTCAAGATACATTGGTTTTAGTCTTATTTTATATTTGATTTTTCTTTTTATATCATATTTCCCAAAGAGTGATGACTTTGAGTTTTATGTTATTAGGATCTTTACTAGATTTTTTACCACTGTTTTATATTCACTAGTCTTATACTTAGGATTAGTTGCAATTCTTTTTACAATTGATAAGCTTTTAGGAATTAATATTAAAGGTGAACTTTATTACTACACCTTTCTTGTGGTTGCGGGTATATTTGCACCAGCATTTTTCCTTGCAGGTCTACCAATAAAAAATGAAGTATTAACTTTAAACGACTATTCTCGTCTTTTAAAGGTACTTGTATTATATATTATGATGCCACTTATTTCTGTATATACTATAATACTATATATATATTTTGCAAAGATAATTATTACAAGTCAGTGGCCAGAGGGACTCGTATCCCATCTTGTACTTTGGTATTCTGCAATAAGTGCAGCTGTCCTATTTTTCATATCACCACTACTAGGTGAAAAGAGTTGGACAAGGAGATACATGAAGTATTTTCCAAAGGTGATCCTTCCGCTAATAGTCATGATGTTTATTTCTATAGGAATTAGAATCAAAGCTTACGGGGTAACTGAAAACAGGTATTTTGTCGTTGCACTTGGTATATGGGTGTTTTTAGTTATGATATACTTCGCAAGCGCAAAAAAAATAAGAAATATAATACTTCCAGCATCCCTTGCAGTAATAACTTTTGTATCTGTATTTGGACCTCTAAGTAGCTATGAAATTTCAAAATACAGCCAAAATAAGAGACTAAACAAAATATTTGTTAGAAATAATATGATTTTGAATAACAAAGTAGTTAAAGCGAAAGTTGAGGTTTCTAAAGAGGATATAAGTCAGATAAGTAGTGTTCTTAATTATTTTGATAGAAATCATAGTCTAAGCGACATTAATTCATTGCCAAATGGTTTTGGAATTTCAGATTCGGAAAAGATATTAGGAGTCAAGTATAGCGAAGGAAATTATGGAAATAACAATGAGTATTTCAATTTTAATTCCACCGGCACATCAGAAGCAATGGATGTAAGAGGATATGACTATTTATTTGATTCAAGGTATAATAAATCTCAGAATTCAGATAACACACCAATTAGTTTAAACTATGATTATGAATCTAGTGCACTAGAGATTACTCAAGATGGAAAAGATATTTATAAAAAAGATTTAACGGAATTTGTTAATATACTTATAAAAAAATATGGTATTAATCAAAATCAAAACAATATTTCCCAAGATGAAATGACCTTTGAGGATGTAAATGATAAAGTTAATATTAAAATCATATTTTCTAATATATCAGGTAATATGAACACCTCAAACGATAAATTGCAATCAAAGAATTTCGAATTCTATATTCTTGTAAAATTAAAATAAATAATTGTTAAAGTTGACTTATTCGCACCATTTAATATAGTATAATGTAGCTATAAATAAAAGATTAGAGGTGTATCTATGACTAATGATGAAATATATAAACGTATAATGGTTATGAGTAGTGTTAAAACTGCAAAAAGTTTTGTTAAAACTTGTGAAATAAGTAAGAGCGACCTAAGCAAGCTTTGTAAGAGATATAACGTGTTTGTAGAGGGTAAATCCACTAAAGATGATATAATTGATAGATTTATTGGGGAAACACTGGGCGTAAAGTTAAAGAACAAGGTAATTAATAAGTATAATATTAGATAGGCGTTTTAAAATTTAATATATGTATAAATAACTTTATTTAATAAAATAATACCTATGAGGTGAAAATAATGAAGTTGTTTATACCGGATATAGCTTATATAAACCCAAAAATTCACAAATATGATTCAGCAAAAAAGGTTATAGAGTATTTAGAAAAATTTAATGTGCCTATAGTTAATTCTAAAAAAGTAGTAATAGAGGGTGGGTCACCTGAAAAAAATTATGCTATTGCTAAAAAAACTATACTTTTCACAGTAAATGGTCAAAAAAAATTGGTAAGTTGTAGGCCATCTGCAGATTACCAATTTTCGCTATCCAGTTCCTGTCCTGCCAATTGTGAATATTGCTATCTCCAGACCACTCAAGGTGAAAAACCATTTATGAAGATTTTCCTGAACATAGAAGATATTTTAGAAATTATTCAGAATTATATAGATAATAACATGCCGAATATCACTAGCTTTGAATGCGCAAGCATAACTGACCCAGTAGCTCTTGAGCACTTAAGTGGAAATTTAACAAAATGCATAGAGTTTTTTGGAGAAAGTTCTAATGGTAGACTTAGGCTTGTAACTAAATTTGATAATGTTGAGGCATTTTTAAAACTAAAACATAATAAGCATACAAAGTTTAGATTCACTTTAAACTCACGCTATGTAATAAATAACTTTGAACACAACACTTGTAGTTTTAATGAAAGAATAGCAGCTGTTAAAAAAATTGCTCTTGCTGGATACCCAATAGGGTTTATAATTGCACCTATTATGATATATGATAATTGGAAAGAAGAGTATAAAGAATTATTTGAGACGCTAAAAATAGCATTAGATGGGTATAATGAAGAAATAAGCTTTGAACTTATACAACATAGATTTACTAAAGCTGCAAAGGAACTTATAGTTCAAAGATTTGTGAATACTAAACTTGATTTAGATGAAGAGAAGAGATTATTAAAATGGGGACCTTATGGTAAGTTTAAGTATGTTTATAAGAAAACAGATAGTGAAAACATTAGAGACTATATATCCAAACTCATAAACGAAAATTTTTCAGAGGCAATAATTGAATATTTTACCTAGTAATATAAACATCTAACTTTTGGTTGGATGTTTTTTTTGTTTAGAAAGAAAGTATTTATTATTAAATCAGTATAAGGACGTTAGTCTCCATACTGATTTTTTAAATATGTAATTTAAAGATGCAACTTTAGAGGAGATATGGAAGTACCTTTTTTTAAAAGTGATAAGAAATCTTTTCTAGATATGAAAACTCCTCCTAAACTTTCTAGATGATCTGTATGAACCTGGCAGTCAATTAGGGTAAACTCTTTTTCTTCTAATAATTTACTAAGAGTAATAAAGGCTACTTTGGAAGCATTATCCATAGTTGAAAACATTGATTCACCGAAAAAACATTTCCCTATACTTATACCGTATAAACCACCAACTAATTTATCTCCGTGGAAGGTCTCTACAGAATGGGCGAAACCAAGTTCATGAAGCTTGCAGTAGGCTTCAATCATTTCATCGGTAATCCAAGTTCCTGTATCTTTTCTGATATTAGCACAATTCGATATAACATCTCTGAAACAAGTATCAAAAGATACTCTATAAATTTTATTTTTAAGTATTTTTTTCATGGAATGAGAAATTTTAATATCCTTTGGATAAATAATAAATCGTGGGTCTGGTGACCACCAAAGTATGGGCTCTTCTTCTGAAAACCATGGAAATATACCATTTGAGTAAGCAAGAAGTAATCTCTCGGGAGATAGGTCACCATCTATGGCTAAGAGTCCATCTTCCTCTGAAAGTGAAGGATCTGGGAATGCTAAATCATTTGACAATCTATAAATGGGCATTATAAACTCCTTTCAAAATATAGTATATTAAAGGTTCTAAAAGTATAACACAATACGTGTTAAAATTAATAATTTGAAGTAATATTATTGAATTTCACTACATAAATATTATTGTGGGAAGGTGATATTATGTCTTTTGAAGAAACCGTTTATAAAGAATATAAACATGTTATTACAAAATCTTATGAAATTTATGATGATGAACCAGCTAAAAGACTTTATTATGTGAAGAAAAATGTTCCTACAGAAATATATAATATGTTTTTATTAGAAACATTGCAATGGGAACTTTGTATTCTAACTTCTAAAAGACTAGATTTTAATGGTGGTAATTTAGAATTAATATGTATAGTTTTAGCAGAAAACATTGGTAAGGTAGAAAATGAATTGTAATAAATTTGAAAAAGTATATAGATGTAAATTTAAAAAGTTTAAAATAACTGACCTTATCCATCAGAGTTAGATAATGTTACCGATTCCGGAAAGGGTATTTACAAATTAGTACAGCATATTTATATTAATCATAATGATTGTATAAATACTCCTCTATATGGACATAATTCCAAATGAGGAGGGGTAATATGAATAATAAAAAATTTTTATACCTAATGATAACAATCCTATTAATTGCTTTTTCTGGTGCTTACTATTCACTAGACCGTTATATGAATAAAAACGATTTGAAATTTGAAGCTTCTAATAAATTGCCTTTTATGAAACTCACTGACATAAGAATTAGTGATTATGATGAAAATTTAAAACAATCATCAGTGACTACTAATTTGACTAAGGTAACGGGACAAACAAAATTTACTTTTGTTATTAAATATAAAGATAAAGAAGTAAGAAATATGGTATTAGAAAAACAATTCAATGCTTCTAATGAATTAGATAGCAAGACAAAAGAAGAACTTAATGATCTTTTTAAAAAACAAGGATATATAGTTTATAGTATGAGTGTGGGGCAAGTTGATTTTGTTAATAATAGTGATAGGTACAGTTATAATGCTAATAGGTATTTTCTAGGCATATATAATGATTTAGTTACAATTTATAAGACTGATAATAATGGAGATATAATAGCTCATAAAATATTTAATGCCAATGTAGATGCAGAAGATGGTACCCAACGGGATTATGATTTTGAAACAGAGGATAAAGGAGAGCTTATATATATCAAAACAGGTGAATTAAAAGAAAAGGATGGAGTATTGGATGACTTAATTTTTGGTAAAAAATATGTTAAGGACACCGAAGGTCCAATAGATATGGAAGAGAGCGAAGAAAAAGGTGAATTTAAGACTGCTGGAAAGGCCTTCGATTATGCTAGAGGTTTATTAAGGTCATAACTATTTATAAAAAATCGAAAATGAACTATAACCTTAAGAACTGAAATTTCTTAAGGTTTTTTGCAATTAAATTTGCTAATACTTTGATATTTATATTGTTAATTATTGAATTAATAGCATTTAGGTGTTAAAGTATTATATAGTGGTTATAGGTTTAGGAGGATAGAAGTATGTACGAATATATAAGCGGGATTTTTGTAGGTATTAGTAAAGACTACGTTGTAGTAGATAATAATGGCATGGGGTACAAGATATATACCTCCGGAAGTACTATGGCAAAAATGCCAAAGACCAGCGACAACGTTTTATTATATATAAAGCAAATTGTTAGAGAAGATTTTATTGGGCTGTATGGATTTTTAACAAAAGATGAGATAGAGATGTTTAGCCTTGCAATTAGTACCAATGGAGTTGGCCCAAAAGCTGCGTTATCATTACTTTCTATTTGCAATGTTACAAGCCTTAAGTATGCTATTGTGTCTGGGGATGAGAAAACCTTACAAAGAGCACCTGGCATAGGAAAAAAAATTGCTCAAAGAATAATTTTAGAGCTTAGAGAAAAAATCCATATTGAGCAGAGTGAAGTTAATAATTTATCACGACTTTCAGGGAGTAATTTAATAGAAGATAGAAAACTTATAGATGTTTTAGGAGCTCTTATGTCACTTGGATATTCTGAAAAGGAAGCTGAAAAAGCACTTAACGCATCAAATAAAGAAGAATCGCTTGAAAATATGATAAAAAATTGTTTGAAATATTTAATGAATTAAGGTGGTAGTATACTATGGATGATATTGAGGAAAGAATTATTACATCTTCTATCATTGAAGAAGATATGGAAGCAGAATACTCCTTAAGGCCACAAAATCTTAGGGAGTATATTGGTCAGCCAAAAATTAAAGAAAAATTAAATATATTTATAAAAGCATCTCAAAATAGAGAAGAAGCTCTTGATCATGTTCTTTTATATGGGCCACCTGGCCTTGGCAAGACAACTCTTGCAAATATTATTGCAAAGGAAATGAAGGGTAACTTAAAAGTAACTTCAGGGCCTGCTATTGAAAGACCTGGGGATTTAGCATCTATTTTAACATCTCTTAGTGATTATGATGTTCTTTTTATTGATGAAATACATAGGCTTAGTAGAACTGTTGAAGAAATATTATATCCAGCCATGGAGGATTATGCATTAGATATTGTAATTGGAAAAGGGGCTTCAGCAAAATCTATAAGGCTTGACTTGCCAAAGTTCACACTTATTGGTGCTACTACTAGAATAGGACTTTTAACAGCACCCCTTCGTGATAGATTTGGAGTGCTCAGTGCCATGGAATATTATACGGAGGATGAGTTAAAAGAAATAGTCGTTCGATCTTCTGTTATTTTAAAGGTAGATATTACAAAAGACGCAGCAGTTGAAATTGCGAGGCGTTCAAGGGGTACACCGAGAATTGCTAATCGACTACTTAAGAGGGTTAGGGACTATTGTGATGTTAAGGGAAATGGAATTATTGATTTAGAGTTAGCAAAGTCTGCAGCCGAGCTTCTTGAAATAGATAGTGAAGGCTTTGATAATATAGATAATAAAATGCTAGAAGCTATTATAGATAATTTTAATGGCGGACCAGTAGGAATAGAGACTTTATCTTATTTTATAGGCGAGGAAATAGGAACTTTGGAGGATGTCTATGAACCCTATTTAATTCAAAAGGGATTCATAATAAGAACTCCTAGAGGAAGGATGGCATCTGAAAAGGCATATAAGCATTTAAATAAAACTATGAAGATATCAAACAGTCATAAAAACCTCAAACAATTTACAGTATTTGACGATGAAGATAATGAAGGTTGATGACATTTTCACAAAAGAGAGGGTGTAATTTTTGAAAGTAAAAGATTTTTATTTTGACTTGCCTAAGGAGCTTATCGCACAACATCCACTCCGAAAGAGAGATGAGTCAAAACTTATGGTAGTTAATAAAACAAGCGGTGAAATAGAACATAAAAAATTCAAAGATATATTAGAGTGTTTAAACGCAGGAGATTGCTTAGTATTAAATGATACTAGGGTTTTACCTGCAAGACTTATAGGAACTAAAGATGGAACGGGTGGGAAAATGGAATTCCTGCTTCTTAAGAGAATAGATATAAATCACTGGGAGACCTTAGTCAAACCTGGGAAAAAAGCAAAAATCGGAACTATGTTTATTTTTGGAAATGGCGAACTTAGGGCAGAGGTTATTAGTATTTCAGAGGGTGGCAGTAGAATAGTAAAATTTGAATTTGAAGGAATATTTGAAGAAGTTTTAGATAGACTTGGAGAAATGCCACTACCGCCATATATAACAGAAAAATTACAAGATAAAGAAAGATATCAGACCGTGTTTTCAAAGGAGGTAGGATCAGCGGCAGCTCCAACTGCAGGGCTTCATTTTACAGAGGAGTTGCTACGAGAAATTAAAGCAAAGGGTGTTGAGGTTGCTTTTGTAACGCTACATATAGGGCTAGGTACTTTTAGACCTGTAAAAGCTGAAACAGTGGAAGAACATCAAATGCATTCGGAGTACTATGTGTTAAGTCGTGAAACAGCGGAGGTAATAAATAGTGCAAAAGAAAAGGGCGGCAGAGTAATTGCTGTTGGTACTACATCTAATAGGACGTTAGAAAGCATTGCTGATGAAAATGGAAAAGTCCATGAAAAATCAGGATGGACAGACATTTTTATCTACCCAGGATATAAGTTTAAAATTGTTAATGCATTAATAACTAATTTTCATTTGCCAGAATCTACACTAATAATGCTAGTTAGCGCTTTTGCAGGTCAAGATTTAGTTATGGGTGCGTACGATATGGCGGTAAAAGAAAAATATAGATTCTTCAGTTTTGGAGATGCTATGTTTTTATATTAACTGAATTTTAATTATTGTATTGAAAGAAGGTCAATTATGTATAAATTACTAAGGAAAAGTGGTAAAGTAAGACGTGGTGAATTTACGACACCTCATGGTGTTATTCAAACACCTGTATTTATGAATGTAGGAACTCAAGGTGTTATTAAAGGAGCAGTTTCTAGCATGGATTTAAAAGACATTAACTGCCAAGTGGAATTATCTAATACTTACCATTTACACTTAAGGCCAACAGATAAGGTTGTAAGGCAAATGGGAGGGCTTCATAAATTTATGAATTGGGATAGACCTATCCTTACAGATTCAGGCGGATTTCAAGTCTTCTCTCTTTCGGCTATGAGAAAGATTAAAGAAGAGGGAGTTTACTTTAATTCACATATTGATGGTCATAAAATATTCATGGGGCCGGAAGAAAGTATGCAAATACAAAGTAATTTAGCATCTACCATTGCAATGGCCTTTGATGAATGTATACCAAATCCTTCTACTAGGGAATATGTAGTTGATTCAGTAGAAAGAACTACAAGGTGGCTCGAGCGATGTAGGATCGAAATGGATAGACTTAATTCTATGACCGGCACTATAAATAGAGAACAAATGTTATTTGGTATAAATCAGGGCGGAACATACGAAGATATTAGAATAGAACATGCTAAAACAATTAGTAAAATGAATTTAGATGGATATGCTATAGGAGGCCTGGCGGTAGGAGAGTCCCATGAAGATATGTATAGAATTATTGATGCAGTGGTTCCATACTTGCCAGAGGATAAACCAATATATCTTATGGGTGTAGGGTATCCAAGTAATATTTTAGAAGCTGTATCAAGAGGGGTAGACTTTTTTGATTGTGTACTTCCAGCAAGAAATGGAAGACATGGACATTTGTTTACTAAAGATGGTAGAATAAATATAATGAATGCTAAATTTGAACTTGATGGAGCTCCTATTGATGAAGGTTGCGAATGTCCTGCTTGTAAAAATTATACAAGAGCCTACATAAGGCACTTATTCAAGGCAAAAGAAATGTTAGCTATGAGACTTTGTGTTCTCCATAATCTATATTTTTATAATAAACTTATGGAAGACATACGATCTGCCATTGATAATGATTGTTTTGAAGAGTTTAAGGCTGAAAAACTTGATGCGTGGAACGAATAAATATAATTAATCTATTATTTTTTATAGAGCAATTATTTTATTATAAATTAAAAAAAATTACCGAAAGGAGGGGAACATAAATGGGAAGCTTAGGATCTTTATTACCTTTAATATTAATGCTGGGAGTGTTTTATCTAGTAATTTTTATACCGGAAAATAAAAGAAAGAAAAAATATGCTGCACTTTTAAATAATTTAAAAGTAAATGATGAAGTAATGACTAAAGGCGGTATAATGGGAAAAATAATCAACATCCAAGATGATTACGTTGTACTTGAAAGTGGTACAGACAGAACTAGATTTAAATTAGCAAAAACTGGAATAGGTACAGTCATAGTTACAAACAGTGCTGAAATAGTAGAGAAGAAATAGTAAATTAAGTAATAAAACCCCCTTTTTAATCATAATTTTAATATTATAGATTTCAATTAAATTTTTTTTGCTGAGATTTATATAAAAAGGGGGAGATTACATGGAAAAGAAAATTAAATATTCTTGTGCTGGAGAAGGAGTGTTTAGAGCTGCAATTTTAACTTTGGTTGTACTTATAATTTACTCTGTGATAACACGCTTTTTCCCGGCTAGCATGAAAGTAACATCTGTTTTTTATATTGTAATAACATTAGTTAGTGTGCTTTATGGATCAGTATATGCTGCAAAAAAAGCTGGTGAAAAAGGTTGGCTAATGGGTATTATGGTGGCAGCTACTTACATGTCAGTGTTATACTTAGTTAAAGTAGCTGGTGGTGGAAATGCTGCGATTGGAATAAGAGAAGTAACAAGAACAGCGTTAGCTTTGGGTATAGGTGTTTTTTCAGGAATGCTTGGAATAAATCTATAAAAATACTTTATTTAGCAAGAATGTTATGATATAATTCATAGGGTAACTTTAGAAATGGAGGAATAAAAATGAAACATATAAAAACTATAAATAAAGCAAGCGTTAAAGAAAGTTTAAAAAAACCAGGATGTAAAGAATGTGCTAATTCATGTCAATCAGCATGTAAAACATCTTGTACAGTAGCTAACTTAGCTTGTGAAAACTAATATTAACAATGTAGCAGTAACACTTAGAGTTACTGCTTTAAATTTAGTTAGGGGGAAAACAACTTGGCACTAATTCATAAATATATTAAAGATAATGAGTACTATGTAATAGATGTAAATTCTGGGTCAATACACGTGGTTGATGAAATAGTTTATGACCTTTTGGATGAGAATTCACTTAAATTAAAAGAAGAGTCCTTAAGAATTTTCGAAAAAAAATATGAGGCTAAAGATATAGAGGAAGCCTATGCTGAAATTCAGGAATTAATCGAAGGAGAACTTCTATACTCAAAAGATTTATATGAAGATATTGCAATGAATATTTCCAATACGGAATCTTATATAAAGGCACTGTGTTTAAACGTAATACATGATTGTAATTTAAGGTGTAAATACTGTTTTGCTGATGAAGGTGAATACCATGGCGCTAGAAGCGTAATGTCAGCTGAAGTAGGAATGAAAGCAATAGATTTTGTTATAGAAAAATCAGGCCCAAGAAAAAACATTGAGGTAGATTTATTTGGTGGAGAGCCACTTATGGTTTTTGATACAATAAAAAAAATAGTGGAATACGCAAAAGGACAAGAAAAAATTCATAATAAATCCATAAGATTTACTATGACAACTAATGCAACATTACTTAATGACGAAATCATGGAATATATGGATGAAAATATGGGCAATATAGTACTTAGTATAGATGGTAGAAAATCTGTTAATGATAAGGTTAGAGTGAGAGTAGATGGAAGCGGTTCTTATGACAAAATACTTCCGAAAATAAAACAAATGGTTGACATGAGAGATAAGTCAAAGGCTTATTATGTAAGGGGAACCTTCACTAGAGAAAATACTGACTTTTTCCAAGATATAAAACATATGGCAGATTTAGGATTTAAAGAAATATCTATAGAACCGGTAGTACTTCCTCCTGAACATGAATTATCACTAAGAGAAGAGGATTTACCTATTATTTTTGAGCAATACGATAAATTATATAGTGATATGCTTCAAAGATATAAGGACGGAAATGAATTCAAGTTTTACCACTTCAATATAGATCTTAAAGGTGGACCTTGTGTTTATAAGAGAATTTCTGGATGTGGGGCGGGTCATGAATACATAGCCGTTACTCCAGATGGTGAAATATACCCTTGCCATCAATTTGTTGGTAACAAAGATTTTCTTATGGGCGATATATATAATGGAATGAGTAGTAATAAGATAGAAAAAGAATTTAAAGAGGCACATATTTACAACAAACCAACATGCAGAGATTGCTGGGCTAAATTTTATTGTAGTGGTGGATGCCAAGCAAATAACTTTAATTTCAATGGAGATATGCATATTCCTTATGAAATTGGATGCAAAATGCAAAAGAAAAGAATAGAATGTGCTATAGCATTAAAAGCAAAAACAATGAATAATTAATTATAATTACCTAATATTGACTAATTAAATTAATCAGAATATAATTGTATTAATGAATAGGAAACGAAGGGGGATAAAGATGAAAAAGAAAAAAAGTACTATACTGTTTTTAATCAGTGTATTTGTTGTTGGAATATTAGCATATTCTGGTTTCCAAGGGCTTAAAATAGGAGATTATAGGTTTAAACCATTTACTGAAACAATAAATAAAGGTTTAGATTTACAAGGTGGAATTTCTGTGTTAGAAGAAATTCAAGGGGAAAAAGTTTCTGATAAAGACATGAGTACAACAATTGAACTTATTACTATGAGGACCAACAAAATGGGAGTTAGCGAAACTCTAGTTGTTCAAGAAGGAAGTAATAGAATCAGAATTGAAATACCAGGTAAATTCGATCAAAAGGAAGTTCTTGATACTGTTGCAAAATCAGGAGTGCTTAAATTTGTTGGACCTGATGACGTTACTATTCTTACTGGTACAGAAGTAAAAGATGCTTCTACATCCATAAATCAAGATAATCAACCTGTTATAAATCTTGAACTTAATGAATCAGGCAAGGAAAAATTTGCTGTAGCTACAAAGAAATTTTTAGGACAGCCAATTACTATTTTTATGGATGATGTGGAGTTAACTAGCCCTACAGTGAATGACATCATTACAGATGGTAAGGCTGAAATTTCTGGAACATACACATTAGAAGAAGCTACAAGACAAGCTCAAATTATAAAATCAGGAGCACTACCTGTAACACTAAAAGCTGTTTCGGTTAAAACAGTTGGAGCTACTTTAGGTAAGAATGCATTGCCATTAAGCATGAAAGCTGGAGCTATAGGAATATTATTTATATTGTTATTTATGCTTTTATATTATAGAGCACCTGGAATTATTGCAGATATATCACTAATTTTATATGTGGTTTTGGTTCTTGGAACATTCTCAGCACTTAATGTAACACTTACTCTCGCAGGTATAGCTGCATTCCTACTTACTGTTGGTATGGCAGTAGATGCTAATGTTTTAATATTCGAGAGAATAAAAGAAGAGCTTAGAACTGGAAAATCAATAAAATCCGCTGTAGATTCTGGATTTCATAAAGCACTGTCATCAATACTAGATGCAAATATTACAACTATAATTGCTGCAGTGGTTTTATACTCAGTAGGAACAGGAGCAGTTAAAGGATTTGCACTAACACTTATGATTGGTATAACTTTAAGTGTATTTACAGCGTTTACTAGTACAAGATACTTATTAAAATTAGCAGTTGGAATGGGACTATTAAGTAAAACATCTCATTTTGGTGTGAAGAGGGACGCTGCTAAATCTCGTAAACCATTTAAGATAGTTGAAAAGACTAAAATATGGTTTGCTATTTCCCTATTAATAATTGTAATAGGAATGGGAGCTATGGCTAAAAACGGACTAAACTTAGGTATAGATTTCAAAGGTGGTACAAAACTTGATATAACTATGAACCAAGCTTTTATTAAAGCAGATGCAGATAAAATAATTGATAAAAGCGCAAAAGGTGAATATACATCTAAAACTGTAGATGATGGTAATGATTTCGAAGTAATAGTTAGCGATGCTCTTTCTGCTGATGAAATAGCTACTTTGCAAGAAGAAATCAAAGCTGTCTACAAATCTAGTGAATTTTCACAAGATTATATTGGGGGATCTATTGGTAGTGAATTAAAATCAAAAGCACTGATTGGTTTAATTGCTGCTACTATTTGTATGTTGGTGTATATAGGTATTAGATTTGAATTTAAATTCGGATTTGCGGCTGTAACGGCACTCGTACATGATATATTAATTACTCTTGGAGTATATGCAATATTTAGCATACCAGTAAATTCACCTTTTATAGCGGCTATTTTAACTATAGTCGGGTACTCAATTAATGATACTATTGTAGTATTTGACAGAATAAGAGAAAACAATAATGGCATGAGAAAGTCATCCATAGAAGATATTACGAATACAAGTATTACACAAACACTAGCACGATCAATAAATACGGTTGCTACAACATTATTTACTATAGTTGCAGTGTATGTATTTGTACCAGCGATAAGAGAACTTAGTCTTCCACTAATAATAGGAATATTAGTTGGGTGTTATTCTTCAATTTTTATAGCGAGTCCTACTTGGGTATTGCTTAAAAAAAGACGCAAAAAAGTATCGAAAAAAGCAATAGCTTAAGATTGTGAGAACTTATACAATAATAGAATTAGACGAAGAAGTATTACAAAATAATTGCTTCTTCGTCTTTTTTTATTTTATTTTGAAAAAAAATTTGTAAAATTATAAAATTTAAATTATACTTATTATGTTTCTATTAACTTTAAGGAGTGTTTATGGTGGATTATCACAAAAACATGAAAAAGACCAATAATGACTTTATAGATTATAATATGTATAATCCATTTTTGTTAAAGGGAATGGGAGCTGCATTATATAGAATTGTGAAAGCTATAAATAAAAGAGAAAAAATTGTTCTTTATGGTTTTTATGATCTGGATAGTATTACGGCAATTTCCGTACTTATGTTAGTGCTGAATTTTGTAAATGCTGATGTTGAGTATTTTATACCAAATGAGCCTTGTGAAAGTCGTGATCTACTAGAAAAAGATATAAATAGTCATATAAAATATTTAGGACCAAGCCTTATAATAACCTTAGGTTGTGGCATCAATTCATTAGGCGAAGTAGAAGCATGTAAAAAACGAGGGATTGATGTTATAGTGACGGATTTTCATAAACCTATTAAACAATCTCCTGACACTATCGTAGTAGATCCTAAACAAAGAGGTTGCAAATACCCTTTTAAGGGTTTGGGAGCTTCAGGCATAGCCTTTAAACTTGCACAAGCAATATCGTTACATTACAAGATGAAATCCGTTAACAAATATTTGGATCTGGTAATGATTGGAACTGTTTCTAGTAAAACTAAGTTAAATAGTGAAAATAAAATAATAGCCTTAGAAGGTATAAAACAGTTAAATTGCTCAAGCAATTATGGAATTTGTGCACTGAAAAAAACCCACAATATTATTAATATTAATGAGGATACAGTATCAAAGTTAGCATTAAAAGTAGTGCCCACTGTTAATCCTGTTGGAAGAATGGATAATGCTAAAATTGTGGTTGAGTTATTTATTACCTCAGATAGTGCTAGAGCATTACAGATATCCAAGTACTTAGATAAGGAATTAAAAAACAGTTTAATGATTTAGTGGAATTTCACATGGCTGTTGTGTTACATATTAGTGCATATACATAGCAATATAATCGTTAGTATAATATACATTGAATATACCTATAATAAAAGAATGGTTTATGTATTTTGATTTAATGTTAGAGGGGGAATAATCGTGGATTTAAAAAAACATATTAGAATAATAGAAGATTTTCCGAAAAAGGGAATTAGTTTTAAAGATATAGCTACCTTATTACAAGATGGAATAGCACTTAAATATACTATAGATGCTATGGCCGAGTATTTAAAAGATAAAGAAATTGATATTATAGTAGGACCTGAGGCTAGAGGCTTTTTATTTGGTGTACCCGTGGCTTATGCTCTTGGTGCAGGATTTGTACCAGTAAGAAAACCTGGGAAATTACCTTATGACACTTTACAAGTAGAGTATGAGCTTGAATATGGTTCAGATAGACTGGAAATTCATAAGGATGCTATAAAACCTGGACAAAAGGTAGCGATAGTTGACGATTTGCTTGCCACTGGCGGTACAGTTGCAGCAGTAACAAAGCTTGTAGAACAAATGGGTGGAGAAGTTGTTTCCTTAAACTTCGTAATCCAGTTAACAGAACTTAATGGAAAAGATAAGTTAAAGGGATATGATATAATGTCTCTTGTAAAGTATGACATTTAACGATGTTTCAATATGTAAGCCCATTATTTAATTATCATATTAATAAAATATATTATATATAAATTTAAATTGCAAAATTCTACACAATATTATATAATATTAGTAAAAAGTATCGGCTGGTTAATAAAACCAGCCTTTGATTTTAGGAGTGTAAAAGCCATGTTGGAAAAATTGCTATATAAAATTGAGAATAATTGTAATTCTGTAGATAAAGACCTTATTATTAAAGCCTTTGATTTTTCTTATGCTGCTCATAAAGATCAGAAAAGAGAATCAGGTGAGCCGTATATTGTGCATCCGCTAGAAGTCGCCTGCATTTTAGCAGAAATGGGACTTGATACAAGCACAATTGTTGCAGGATTACTTCATGATGTAATTGAAGACACAGTATATACTTTTGAAGATGTAAGCAGAGAGTTTAATATAGAAGTAGCAAATTTAGTAGAGGGTGTAACTAAGCTTGGTCAAATAAAATATAAGACTAAACAAGAAGAACAAGCAGATAATATTAGAAAAATGCTCTTAGCTATGGCAAAGGATATTAGGGTTATCCTTATTAAACTTGCAGATAGACTTCATAATTTGCGTACTTTAAAATATATGCCAGTAGCTAATCAAAAGCAAAAGGCAAAAGAAACACTGGATATTTATGCCCCTCTAGCCCACAGACTTGGAATGTCGAAAATTAAATGGGAACTTGAAGACTTATCACTCAGGTATTTAAACCCAAATGAATATTATAATTTAGTAAGAAAAATAGCAGAAAAAAGAGTTGAGCGAGAAGAAAATATAAATAATATAATGGTAGATTTAAAATTCAACTTGGACATGGTTGGAATAGAAGCTGACATTGATGGTAGACCAAAACATTTTTATAGTATATACAGAAAGATGGCGTCTAAAAACAAGACAATAGATCAAGTTTTTGATTTGACTGCAATTAGAATTTTAGTTAATGATATTGGAAATTGCTATGCAGCGCTAGGTATAGTGCATACGGTTTATAAGCCAATTCCAGGAAGATTTAAAGACTATATTGCTATGCCAAAACCTAATTTGTATCAATCCTTACATTCAACGGTAATAGGACCTCATGGTAAACCCTTTGAAATTCAAATTAGAACCTATGAGATGCATAAAACTGCAGAGTATGGGATTGCAGCTCACTGGAAATATAAACAAGGTACACAGGAAAGCGAAAATGAAAATTTTGACTCTAAATTTTCATGGCTAAAGGATATTTTGGAATGGCAAGGAGAAACCTTCGATGCAGAAGAATTTCTGGAAGGGTTTAAAATTGATTTATTTTCAGATGAAGTGTTTGTATTTACGCCAAAGGGAAGGGTTATTAATCTACCAATTGATGCAACACCAATTGATTTTGCTTATAGAATTCATACGGATATAGGGAATAGGTGTATGGGAGCAAAAGTAAATGGAAGAATGGTACCTCTGGAATATCACTTAAAAACAGGAGAAATAGTTGAGGTTGTAACTTCAACTTCGCCTAAGGGTCCAAGTATTGATTGGCTTAATATTACAAAAAGTAATCAAGCTAAAAGCAAGATCAAAGCTTGGTTTAAGAAGGCTAAAAAGGATGAGAGTATTGAAAAAGGAAAAGAATTATTAGAAAGAGAATCTAAAAGGCAAGGATATAATTTTGGTGAAATTGCCAAGGGTGAAGCAATAGAAAAAATTTATAAAAGACATAATTTTAGAACTCTAGATGATTTATTCGCTTGTGTTGGAGTAGGAGATATTATGCCTCCGACTATAGTTAATAGACTTAGAGAGGTTTTTGAAAATAAAAATAAACCAGATGATTTGACCATAGAAGATATTGAACAAAAGATAACGAAAAGTGGAAGTAAGGATGGGAAAAAGCAAGTGGATTTTTCAGGTTTAATAGTCAAGGGCCTTGGCAATGTGCTTGTGCGTTTCGCTAAATGCTGTAATCCTGTTCCAGGGGACAAAATAATAGGTTATATAACAAAGGGACGTGGAGTTTCTGTTCATAGATGTGACTGTAAAAACATTGAAAACTTAATAAACAATGAAATAAACAAAGTTGTTGAGGTAAGTTGGGGAAATAGTGAGGGAAAAGGATACGTTACTGAAATTCAGATTAGAGCAGATGATAGGTATGGTTTGTTAGCCGACATAATGGAGGTAATAACATTAACAAAAACACAATTATACTCAATTAACGCAAAAACCTCAAAAGATAATGTGGCTTTAATAAACATAAAGCTTCGGATAGTTGATATAGAGCATTTGAAAGAATTGCAAAAGAAAATCACCAAATTATCTGGTGTAATAGAAGTTTATAGAATAAAAAACTAACACAACAAAATTATTCTATTTAAGGGGGGGATATTTATGAGAGCAGTAGTGCAAAGAGTTAAGTCATCAAAGGTTGAAGTTAATGGGGAATTAGTTAGTGAAATAGGCTTTGGATTAAATGTTCTTCTTGGAATATGCGAAGAAGACACTGAAGAAGATATAAAATTCTTAAAGGATAAGATATTAAATCTTAGAATTTTTGAAGAAAATGAAAAGATGAATAAATCCTTAATAGACGTAGGGGGAGAAATGCTTGTAGTTTCTCAATTTACACTATATGGAGATTGTAGAAAAGGTAGAAGACCAAATTTTATGAGAGCACTTGGTGGGGAAAAAGCTGAAGTACTGTATTTGGAATTTGTTAAACAGTGCTGCGATATATTAGGTGAAGTTAAAACTGGGAGTTTTGGCGCGGATATGCAAGTTTTCATACAAAATGATGGACCAGTAACTTTGCTTTTAGAGAGTAAGAAAGATTTTTAGGAGGTTTAAAATGGAAATAAAAAAACTTGTTACAGGAATATATGGATCAAACTGTTATATTGTAATGGATGAGAATACCAAGGAAGCTGTGGTTTTAGACCCGGGTGGAGATGTTGACGATATCGCTGGCGCTATAGATACTATGGGCGCCAGTGTTAAGTATATACTTTTGACCCACGGACATCTAGATCATACAACAGGTGTAGCGGAGCTCAAGACCATCACAAAGGCAACAGTATGTATAAGTAAATTAGACGATGATTTAATAACTAAGGGAGAGCATTTATTTGGTCCTCTCATCAAAGGTGGGGCAGATAAAATAATAAAACAGGGTGATATAATAAAAATAGCAAACTTAGAAGTTGCTTGCATAGATACGCCAGGTCACACTCCAGGTGGTATGTGCTTTTTAGTACAAAATTGCGTTTTCACTGGAGATACTCTTTTTGCAGGTTCAATTGGAAGAACAGATTTTTCAGGAGGAGATTTTGGCAGTATAATTACTAGTATAAAATCAAAACTATTAACTCTGCCTGGTGAT
This sequence comes from Clostridium sp., assembly GCF_016650035.1. Classification (GTDB taxonomy): domain Bacteria; phylum Bacillota; class Clostridia; order Clostridiales; family Clostridiaceae; genus Clostridium_AD. Next base: position 14,053 of record NZ_JAENWM010000038.1, on the reverse strand, counting down.
ACTATTGTGTATCCTGGTCACCAACAAATTAGCACAATAAACAATGAAAAATTAAATAATCCCTTTTTACAGGATTAATCTAGGGTTTAGGGAGAAAAAACATATTCTATGTTTCATTAAGGAGTTAAAATGATAAAGGTAAAGTTAAACAATTCAAAATTCAATTATGATGTATATCAAATCATAAATTTATTCTACCTATTTCCCGAAATTAAATTTGTAGAAGAAGATTATGATTTTAATATTGAAGTTAAGGAATATATAATAGAAATACATTCCCAGGCTGAATGTTATGAGTACAAAATTAATAAGGTTTATAAAATTAAAGAAGAAGTTAAAAAAGCTGTTTTTTTATATTTTTCAAAAAATGCAACTAGTGTGCTTCCTTGGGGTACTTTAATAGGAATTAGGCCTTCTAAAAGAGCTCTAGAGAGGTTACAAGAGGGTGCAACTGATGAAGCTATCATAGCTGAGTTCAAAGATAAAAATGTTGCGAGAGAAGATAAGGCGAGACTTTGTATTGATGTTGCAAGGTTTGAGCAAAATATTGTCAACACAAAAAAAGACAACATAAGTGTTTATATTGGCATGCCATTTTGTCCCACAAGGTGTTTATACTGTTCTTTTACATCAAATCCTATAAATAGTTGCAAAACAGTAGTAGGTCCTTATCTTAAGGCACTGTCACATGAGATAGAGAGTATAAGTACATACATTAAAGATAAACATCTAAATATTGAATGTGTATATTTTGGAGGGGGAACGCCCACTTCTGTAAATAATGAGCAGTTTGAAGGTATAATGCAGTCTATATATGAAGCTTTTATTGTAGTCAATAAAGTGAAGGAATTTACAGTAGAATGTGGAAGACCAGACAGTATAACCTTTGAAAAGCTAACTACTATGAAAAAATATGGAGTACATAGAATAAGCATTAATCCTCAAACTATGAACGATGATACATTAAAACTAATTGGCAGGAATCATTCTGTAGCTAGCGTTTCTGAAAAATTTAATATGGCTAGAGAACTTGGTTTTGATAATATAAATATGGATTTAATAATAGGACTCCCAGGGGAAAAAATTTCACATGTAATAAAAACTTGCCATGAAATATCTATTATTAAACCTGATAGTATTACAATTCATGGACTATCTATAAAAAGAGGTTCAAAGCTTCATGAAAGCATGCTTAATGATTATAAGTTTGAAGTTCCTTGCCAAGAAGAATTAAATAAAATGTACCAGCAAACTGTAGAGTTATCTAAAAAACTCCATATGGAACCCTATTATATGTATAGACAAAAGAATATGGTGGGTAACATGGAAAACATAGGATATAAAACACCAGGTAAAGAGGGAATATACAATATCCAAATGATTGAGGAAAAACAAACAATTATTGCACTTGGTGCAGATGCAGTTTGTAAGGTTGTTTTTTTAGAAGAAAACAGGCATGAGAGATTTGCCAACGTGAAAGATGTTAGAGAGTATATAAAACGTATAGATGAGATGATTGAAAAGAAAATTGCATTATTAGATACCCTATATAATTAAAAACTAAGTAAAAGGAGGAATAAAATGAATATTCAAGCACCGAAGGGTACGAAGGATATGCTACCGGAAAATGCTTATAAATGGCAGTATGTTGAAAATTTATTTAGAAATCTTTGTTCTGTATATGGATGCAAAGAAATTAGAACACCTATGTTTGAAAATACTGAGCTGTTTATAAGAGGAGTAGGAGAAACTACAGATGTGGTACAAAAGGAAATGTACACTTTTGAGGACAAGGGTGGAAGAAGCATTACACTAAAGCCAGAGGGAACAGCACCTGCAATAAGAGCATTTATAGAACATGGTCTTTTTAATGAGGTTCAACCTACAAAGCTGTATTATTTTACTCCATGTTTTAGATATGAAAAAATGCAAAAGGGAAGATTTAGGGAGCATCATCAGTTTGGGGTTGAAGTTTGTGGTTCTAAGGAAGCTTCTGTTGATGCTGAGGTAATTAGCCTTGTTATGAGAATATATAGTGAACTTGGAATAAAAGGTGTGCAGCTTAAAATTAACAGTATGGGATGTCCGGGTTGTAGAAAAAAATATAATGAAGCACTAAAAGTATTTTTAGAGCCTAAACTTGATGAACTTTGTGGAACTTGTGTAAGCAGATTTGAAAAAAATCCACTTAGGATTCTGGATTGCAAAGTTAATAGTTGTAAGGCCATAGTTAGCGGTGCACCTATTATATCAGATTATATTTGCGAGGAATGTGCTACTCATTTTGAAAGTTTAAAGAAATATCTGAGTGTTATGGATATAGAGTATAAAGTAGATTCACATATAGTAAGAGGACTTGATTACTACACTAAGACTGTATTTGAAGTACATGACAAAAACGGTATTGCGATTTGCGGTGGAGGAAGATATGATAATTTAATCCATGAAATAGGTGGACCTGATTTGCCATCGATGGGTTTTGGGATGGGAATAGAAAGGCTATTAATGTCGCTTGAGGAAAATGGTATAGAAATCCCTAAAGAAAATTACATGGAACTTTATATTGGGTCAATGCACGCTGAATCAAAAAATCAAGCTATTAAAATAGTAAACAGTTTACGAGTAAAGGGAATCAAGTGTGAATGTGATCATATGGAACGTAGTGTAAAAGCTCAAATGAAATACGCTAATAAAATTGGAGCTTCTTTTACAATTATTTTAGGCGAGGATGAAATCCAAAGTAGAAACGCTAAAATAAAAAGAATGTTTGATGGACAACAGTTTGAAATTAACTTAGACAACTTAGAAGAAATAGTTAACATAGTTAATGATCAAGGTTTTAGGGAGGAATAAAATAAAATGGCAGAAGCATTAGAAGGATTAAAGAGAACCAATATGTGTGGAGATCTTCGAGAAGAACACATATTAAATGAAGTAACAGTTATGGGCTGGGTTCAAAGAAAAAGAAATTTAGGTGGCCTTGTTTTTATAGATTTACGTGATAGAACAGGACTTCTACAGTTAGTATTTGGAGAAGAAATAAACAAAGAAGCTTTTGTAAAGGCAGATTTAGTAAAATCAGAGTACTGCATTGCTGTAACTGGTGTAATTATTAAAAGGCAAGATCCTAATAATAATATGATTACAGGTCAAGTAGAGCTTCAAGGTAAAAATATAAAGATATTATCCGAATCAGAAACTCCACCTATATATATAAAAGAAAATTTAGACGCTTCAGAAAATGTTCGTCTAAAATATAGATATCTTGATTTAAGAAGACCGGATATGCAAAAAATTCTTATGATACGTCATAAAGCAGCTAAAGTTATTAGAGACTTTTTAGACGAAAATGGTTTTTTAGAAATAGAAACGCCTATGCTTACAAAAAGTACTCCTGAGGGAGCCCGTGACTATTTAGTTCCAAGCAGGAATTACCCTGGAATGTTCTATGCACTTCCACAATCACCACAACTTTTCAAACAACTATTAATGGTGTCTGGATATGATAAGTACTTCCAAATAGCAAGATGCTTTAGAGATGAAGATTTAAGAGCAAATAGACAACCAGAGTTTACGCAAGTAGATATTGAAATGTCCTTTGTTGAGGAAGATGATGTCATAGCAGTAAATGAAGCCTTGATTGTGAAATTATTTAAAGAAGTAGTAAATGAAGATGTTATGCTTCCTATAAAAAGAATAACCTACAAAGAAGCTATGGATAAATATGGTTCTGACAAGCCGGACCTAAGATTCGGAATGGAAATAGTTGATATTACTGAAGAATCACGTGAATGTGAATTTGTAGTATTTAAAAGTGCAATCGATAATGCGGGGTCTGTAAGAGCTATAGTAGTAAAAAATGCTGCAGACATGGGTAGAAAAAAATTAGATAAATTAGGTGAATTTGTTAAGACATACAAAGCAAAAGGCCTGGCCTACATTGCATGTAAAGAGAATGAAATTAAATCTCCTATATCTAAATTCTTAAATGAAGCGCAAATGCAAGCTATTTTAAATAAGGTAGAGGCAAAGACTGGAGATTTAGTGCTAATAGTGGCTGACAAAGATAGTATTGCTCTACAAGCCCTAGGTGCATTAAGATTACAGGTAGCAAAAGAACTTGAAATTTTAAAAGATAATAAAGAGTTTAACTTTGTATGGGTTACTCAGTTCCCGCTAGTAGATTATAACGAAGAGGAAAATAGATTTATAGCAGCTCACCATCCTTTCACAATGCCAATGGACGAAGATTTGCAGTATTTAGAATCAGATCCAGGTAGAGTTCGTGCTAAGGCTTACGATATAGTGCTAAACGGCGAAGAATTAGGTGGAGGAAGCATAAGAATACATGATTCTAAGTTACAAGAAACTATGTTTAAAGTCTTAGGTTTTACTCAGGAGAAAGCATGGGAAAGATTTGGGTTCTTACTTGAATCATTTAAATATGGACCACCACCACACGGTGGACTTGCTTTTGGACTAGACAGAATTGTAATGTTCTTAGCAGGCACTGAAAATATTAAAGACGTAATAGCATTCCCTAAGAATCAAAATGCTTACTGTCCAATGTCTGAAGCACCAAATATGGTTGATGATAAACAACTTCAAGAACTTGGAATTACAAAAACAGAAATAAAAAAATAATACACTAAAAGTATATATTTAAAAAAACAGTATAATAGCTAAATATTATGCTGTTTTTTCTCTTCAATAATTAAAAGATAATTAAATTAAAATGAAAATAGGCTATTTAAATTTTTATCTTGATTTGTGTAAATTAGGATGATATAATTATAACAGTACCTATACGGGGTATATAATATAACCTATGGGAGTGGTAAAATGACAAATGAAAATGATATATCAATGGATGAACAACTAGTTCGAGATATTAAAATTAGATTAAGAAAAATTGAAGGCCAGGTTAAAGGTATAGAAAAGATGGTGAGCAGTGAAACTTGCTGTAAGAATATACTGGTGCAAGTGGCCGCAGTACGTTCTGCTACGACTAAAGTTGGTGGGCTAGTTTTAGAAAGATATACTAAAAATTGTCTTATACACGAAGATGATCCAATTGAAGAAGAAAAAATTCAAGAACTTATTTCAACTTTTCTTATGTTTTTAAAGTAAAAAATAAAGAAGTAAAATTTATAATCAAATTTTACTTCTTTATTTTTTTCTTTCTTTTTAGTTTGTTTAAAATTGTACTGATAGATGATACAAAAACTATTGCAATTGCAATAGCACCTGCACTAAATAGGGTTACTACACCTTTGGATAGAGATGCATCAAAATTTCCCTTTACTGCTTCAAGCGTAGTATAATACATCCCACTACCGGGAACAAGAGGGATGATTGAACAGATTATAAATATTGTTACAGGGCTCTTCCGAAGTCTTGCCATTATTTCTGAGTAAATACTCCCAACCAAGGAAGCAACAAATAATGAAAAAACTAAGGATGGTTGAAGTTTTCCTGCGAGAAGATATGTAAACCAACTAAGACCTCCCCCAATTGCGGCTATAATTAAGTTTTTACCTCTTATATTAAAGAGTACTCCAAAACCAAGAGAACTTAAAAAAGCATAAAATGAACTAAGGATCATATTAAAGCACCTCCAAATAACAATGTCCATATTTTAAAAACTACACTTGTGCCCGCAGCTATTGCCATTGCTGTGAAAAGAGCCTCGATAGATCTTGATACGCCAGAAACTAAATCACCCGCAATAGTATCTCTTATTGCATTTGTTATAGAAATACCTGGGACCAGTATCATTATAGAGGCTATTATTATAGTATCCATATTTCCTGCAAAGTTTAAAGATGTAGATATAAGGGCTATGAGGGCAGCTAAAGCACCACTAAGCATATTTTTTAGAAAACCATTTACATCTAATTTATCTAACGATCCACTTAAAGTATTTATAAGAGCTCCAATTAGAAAGGCTATTAAAAAGTCTTTATAATTTCCACCAAAAAGTATGGCGAAAGAACCACAAGATAAAGCAGCGAAAAATGTTGTGGTTTTTTGAGAATAAGGAGGTAAAGTGTTAATATAAGCAAGTTCTTTTCTCATATCTTCCATAGATAGTGGATTTAAAACTATTTCTCTAGATAGATTATTTATCATAGAAACCTTACGAAGATTAAATGTTCTAGTATTTATTCTTTTAACTAATGAAATGGTTTGATTTTCACTATTAGTGATTGAAACCATAATACCAGTAGGAGTAACGAAGCTTTCAGTAAGTGGTATGCCATAGGATTTACATATCATAATAATTGTTTGCTCTACTCTATAAGTTTCTCCACCATTTTCTAAGATAATTTGACCAGCTTCAGCAGCTACATGAATGATATCATCAATATGCATTTAATCTCCTTTCAGTATTTAATTTTTTTTAGATATAAAATAATAAAAATTGCACTATAAGTATATACCATAAACCACCTAAAGTATTACTTGTTAGAAAATTAAGTTATTTAATATATTTAGGTTGATATAAATCATAAAAAAATTTATAATGTAATTACAATATATATTTTATATTTACATTTTTTTATGTTATTAAAATTATTATTACATGAGTTAATTTAAAATGAGAGGAAGGGTATGAATATGACAGAGTACTTAAAAAAAAGTGATTTAGCAATTTACGATATTATTAAAGAGGAAAATACAAGACAAGAGGATCATATTGAGCTAATTGCTTCTGAAAATTTTGTTAGTAAAGCTGTAATGGAAGCTAATGGTTCTATATTGACTAATAAATATGCAGAAGGCTATCCTGGTAAAAGGTATTATGGCGGTTGCGAGGTAGTTGATAAGGCCGAAGATTTAGCCCGAGATAGAATAAAAGAACTTTTTGGAGCAGAACATGCTAATGTACAACCCCATTCAGGTTCACAAGCTAATATGGCTGTTTATTTTTCTGTTTTAAAACCAGGGGATACAATATTAGGTATGAATTTGAGCCATGGCGGACACTTAACTCATGGAAGTAAGGTGAATTTTTCGGGGATATTATATAACGTTATTCCTTATGGAGTTAATTTAGAAACAGAGACTATAGATTATGAAGAAGTGCGAGCACTAGCTAAAAAACATAATCCTAAAATGATAGTTGTTGGAGCAAGTGCCTACCCAAGAGCTATAGATTTTAAAGCGTTTAGAGAGATTTGTGATGAAGTAGGAGCATTAATGTTTGTAGATATGGCTCATATAGCAGGACTTGTAGCAACAGGAGCACATCAGTCACCAGTTCCGTATGCTGATTTTGTTACTACAACTACACATAAAACATTAAGGGGACCTAGAGGTGGAGCAATTTTATGTAAAGAAAAATATGCAAAACAAATAGATAAGTCCATTTTCCCGGGCATGCAAGGTGGCCCATTAATGCATACTATAGCAGCTAAAGCTGTTTGTTTTGGAGAAGCTCTTAGACCTGAATTCAAAGATTACATTGATCAAGTAGTTAAAAATGCAAAGGTTCTGGGAGAAGAACTCCTAAAATATAATTTCAAGTTAGTATCCGGAGGTACAGATAACCATCTGTTACTTATAGAATTAACAAATAAAAATATAACTGGTAAAGAAGCTGAAAAGCTATTAGACCTTGTAGGAATTACTGTAAACAAAAACACTGTACCAAATGAAACATTAAGCCCATTTGTTACAAGTGGTATAAGAGTTGGAACACCTGCTGTAACTACAAGAGGATTTAAGGAAGCAGAAATGAAAATTATAGCTGAGCTTATGAATGAGACTATAGAAAATAGAGAAGGGGATTTGGGAGTAATCAGAGAAAAAGTAATTAAGTTATGTAGTAAGTTTCCAATGTATTAGAAATGGGAATACTATAATAGAAAAAAACGTTTAACTCTCTGTGAGGGTAATACGAGAAGGGATATATTATACATGTATAATATATCCCTTCTCGTATTAATATCATTATATTTAAGTTGCCTTCATTTGCAAAATTAACACTTTGTTCAAGAATTTTTATTTGTGGTGACACACATAATCAAAAAAAATTTTTTTTATTATGTAAAATAAAAGGTAAATGACATTAGTTTGTCGAAGTATGGTATTGGTAGGCTCTTATCAAAACCTATAACTAGATTATACAAGGAGGCAATTATATTGAATTTATTAGTTTTAGCTCCAATTTGTTCCATAGTAGCCCTTGCTTTTGCTGGGTTTCTTGCATACAAAGTATTAAAACAAGAAGAAGGAAATGAACAGATGAAAAAAATTGCGATGGCAATTAGAAAGGGTTCAGATGCATATCTGAAAAGGCAGTACACAGGGGTAGCTATTTTCTTTGCAGCTATGTTTATAATACTTGGAATACTTGCAGTAAATGGATTTATTACTCCATTTGCACCTTTTGCATTTATAAGTGGAGGGTTCTTATCAGGACTTGCAGGCTTTATAGGAATGAAAATTGCAACTCGTGCAAATGTCAGAACTACACATGCAGCTGGGAAAAGTCTTAATAGTGCTTTAAATGTTGCTTTTTCAAGTGGTGCGGTAATGGGACTTACTGTTGTAGGTCTTGGACTTCTTCATATTAGCATATTTTATTATCTATTAGATTTTTTCTATAGAGATTTAGAAGCGGGATTAAGAATTCAAAATATAACAAGTGCAATGATCACATGTGGAATGGGAGCTAGTGCTATGGCATTATTTGCACGTGTTGGTGGAGGTATATTTACTAAAGCTGCAGATGTAGGTGCAGACCTTGTAGGTAAGCTTGAAGCAGGAATTCCTGAAGATGATCCAAGAAACCCTGCAGTTATAGCAGATAACGTTGGAGATAATGTTGGAGATGTAGCTGGTATGGGCGCGGATTTATACGAATCTTATGTTGGGTCAATAGTAGCAACTGCTGCACTTGCAGTAGCAGCTGGACTTGGAGTGGAAGGTGTAACAATTCCTATGACTATAGCATCTATAGGCGTAATTGCGTCTATTATCGGAACTTTCTTTGTTAAATCAGGAGAAAAAGCTGAGCAAAAGAGTCTCTTAGGTGCTCTTAGGCGTGGTGTTTACGTTAGTTCTGCAATAATTGCAGTGCTTACATTCTTCCTAGTAAAAAATGTGCTTGGAATGGAGCACATTGGAGTTTACTTTGCTATATTAACTGGTCTTATAGCAGGTAATTTAATTGGTTTTTGTACAGAGTATTTTACATCAGATACATATAGTCCTACTCAGAAATTAGCAAAGACAACAGAAACTGGTGCAGCCACAGTTATAATAGGTGGCCTTTCACTTGGGATGATGTCTACTTTTCTTCCTGTTATAATAGTAGCTGTAGCTATAGCTGCTAGTTTTTATTTTGCCGGAGGAGCAACAGATTACAATATGGGTTTATATGGTGTAGGAATAGCTGCAGTAGGTATGCTTAGTACATTAGGTATTACTTTGGCTACGGATGCTTATGGTCCTGTAGCGGATAACGCTGGTGGTATTGCAGAAATGACTCATCAAGATCCTATTGTACGTGAGCGAACAGATGCTCTTGATTCTTTAGGAAATACTACTGCAGCTACAGGCAAAGGTTTTGCTATAGGTTCAGCAGCTTTAACAGCTCTTGCACTTATTGCAGCATATAAAAGTCAAATAGAAATTATTATTAAAAAAGAAAATTTAGATTTTGTTTTTAATCTATCAGTTTTAAATCCTCAGGTTCTTATAGGATTATTTATAGGTGGAATGGTGCCTTTCATATTTGCAGCACTTACTATGGATGCAGTAGGTAAGGCAGCACACCTTATAGTGGTAGAAGTTAGAAGACAATTTAAAGAGATAGTGGGTCTTATGGATGGCAAAGCAGAAGCTGACTATGCAACATGTGTTGACATTTGTACAAAATCAGCTCAAAAGGAAATGATTCTGCCTGCACTACTCGCTATTGGGATTCCAATAGTAGTTGGTTTACTCTTAGGTGTAAACGGAGTTGTAGGACTTCTAGCAGGAGCAACGGTAACAGGGTTTGTGCTTGCTATTATGATGGCAAATTCAGGTGGAGCTTGGGATAATGCTAAAAAATATATCGAAGCAGGAAACCTAGGTGGAAAAGGATCAGATTGTCATAAAGCTGCCGTTGTTGGTGACACTGTAGGAGATCCATTTAAGGATACTTCAGGTCCAGCCATAAATATATTGATTAAGTTACTTTCAATGGTATCAATAGTATTTGCAGCGTTTATTTTAAGATTTTCAATATTTTAGACAAAAAGAGGCAATCCTTTGTGGATTGCCTCTTTTTTTTTTCTTTTAGAGTAAGTGAATTGCAACAATCACTATAGATCACGCAGAAGCCATGACAGTGAACCATTTTATTAAAGTGAATTATCGAAAGAAATTCACCATTAATTATTAATTTTTTAGTGGAAGGTCCATAAATATTATTTAAATTGGCAATTATACAGTAGTATAGAGAAATAGGGTTGCAATTTTTTATAAGTAATTATATAATATAAAAGAATTGTAAATGCAAGTCACTTGCATTTGATGAAGGGGTGAATCAAAAATGAAAAATATAATTACTAAAATTATAACAATTACACTTGCAAGTGTAGTACTTTTTAGCGGATGTACTTCCGACAAAAACAGTAATATATCCTCTGGTGCTGAAGCAGGAGATAAAGAAATACTGACAATTGCAGCATCATTCTATCCTATGTATATATTTACATTGAATGTTGCAAAGGATATTCCAAATGTAAAAGTTATTAGTATGACTAAACCAACGGCAGGTTGTCTTCATGACTATTCAATTACTACTAATGACATGAAAACACTAGATGGTGCACAGGTGTTTGTAACTAATGGTGCAGATATGGAATCATTTATGGATAAGGTAACAGAACAAATGCCGAATCTTAAGATTATAGAATCTAGCAAGGGAATAGAGCTTATTAAAAGTGAAGGTGATGTGGGAGATAACCCACATGTATGGGTAAGTATTTCTAACGCAATTACTCAAGTGAAAAACATTGGAGAGCAGTTATCTACTTTGGATCCTAGTAATGCACAAAAATATAAAGACAATACAGACATATATATAAAGAAACTTGAGATTCAAAGAGAAAAAATGCACAAATCATTAGATGCTATTGTGAATCGTGACATTATTACTTTCCATGAGGCATTTCCGTATTTTGCCAAGGAATTTAATTTTAACATAGTAGGAGTTATCGAGCGTGAACCTGGTTCTGTTCCAAGTGCAAAAGAATTAAAGGAAACTATTGAGAAAGTGAAGACATTAAAAATAAAAGCACTGTTTGTAGAACCACAATATTCAGCAGAACATGCTGAAACTATAGCAACGGCAACAGGTGCAAAGGTCTATACTCTTGATCCAGCGGTTACAGGATCTATGGTGGAAGACGCATATATTAACATTATGGACAGTAATTTAAAAGTATTGGAAGAGGCCTTAAAATGATAAATAGTAATAAGATGACAAATAGTAATAAGCTGACAAATAATAATAAAATTCGAAACATAAATTGTAATAAGTGCAGTTGTGGGTTATGTTGCACAAAAATACAAGATTTTGGAGTTGCTATTGGAAAAACAGAAATATTAAAAGATATTAATCTCCACATTCATTGTGGAGATTTGACTGCTTTAATAGGTGCAAATGGTGCTGGAAAGAGTACACTTTTAAAAGCTTTACTAGGAGGAATACCACATTCAGGGAATATCACGTTTGTTGACGGAAACAAAAAGCTTGTACGTAAACTTAAAATGGGGTATGTACCTCAGAAGCTTGATTTCGACTATAGTTCACCAGTAAGCGTTTTGGATATTTTTTCAGCTGCATTAAGTATCAAACCTGTTTGGTTTTCAATTTCAAAAAATATAAGAAAAAAAGCGCTTGAAAGTTTATCCCTAGTTGAGGGAGAATACCTTATAGACAGGCGTTTGGGGGTATTATCTGGTGGAGAATTGCAGAGAGTGCTTTTAGCCTTAGCGCTTCAGCCTATACCAGATATATTATTATTAGATGAGCCAGTATCAGGAATTGATCAAAACGGGCTAAAATTATTTTATAAAACTGTATCAAATTTAAGAAAAGATTATGATTTATCTATTATTTTAGTTTCTCATGATCTACCTTTAGTATCAAGATACGCTGACCGAATTGCATTTATCAATAATAAAACCATTGAATGCTGTGGAACCCCAGAGGAAGTATTTAGCAATGAGAAAGTAATTGATGTGTTTGGTGTAGATTGGAATAAAGTCTTGATAAACAAAAATGAAGAGGATGATGATTAATGTCTTTATGGTATAATCTAATAGATTTTTTACTCCCATTTGAATGGGCTCATTATGTATTTATGAAAAATGCATTATTAGGGGTTTTATTGGTTACTCCGATGTTTGGGTTACTTGGCACTATGGTTGTAAATAATAAAATGGCTTTTTTTGCAGATGCGCTAGGACATTCGGCTCTCACAGGAATAGCCATTGGGGTAATTTTAGGCATAAGTAATCCAATATGGTCTATGCTTGCATTTTCATTTATGCTTGCTGTAGTAATAATTAAGGTTAAAAATGTGAATACTTCTTCAACTGATACTATAATTGGCGTTTTCTCATCCACAGCAGTGGCTCTGGGTATTGTAATATTATCATTCAGGGGCGGGTTTACAAAATATTCTGTTTATCTTATAGGCGATTTATTAAGTATTAGTTCAATGGATTTGTTAATACTTCCGATTATATTTGTAATTGTAATTATTATTTGGACAATTGCATTTAATAAGCTGCTTTTAGTAAGTGTAAATCAATTATTGGCGAGAAGCAGAGGAATTAACGTTGAATTTTATGAATACTTATTTACAATTACTGTTGCAGTTATTGTAACAATATCTATTCAATGGGTAGGTGTTCTAATTATAAGTTCTATGTTAGTTCTACCTGCCGCCGCCGCAAGAAATATTTCTAGCAATATAAAGCAGTATCATATATATTCCGTAACAATTGCTCTTATTTCGGGGGTGTCGGGACTTATTTTATCCTATTTCTTAGGGTCTGCTTCTGGTGCAACGATGGTACTTATATCTTCATTATTTTTCGGAATTACATTTTTTGCGAAATTAAAATTTTATTCATAAAAGAATAAGAAGTAAACAGGGTACAAATTAGTTATTATATATTGAATTGTAGCTGGGATGTCTTCAAAAGATACCATTATGGCCGCATTGGGTGTAAAAATTTTTATAAAATTTAGAAAATCAGAGGCGAAACTGTCTCTGTTTTTTTTGCATTTATGAAAGTAGAATAAATTAACTTAATGTGACAGTTGATTTTAATTATCTATCACTAAGACAAAAAAACTAATAGTGGTATAATTATTAAAATATGGTATAATTTATTATATAGAAAGATGAATTATACCATTTATGCCAATTTAAAACTGAATCACATCTTGTTGTATTATAATTTAAAAGGTGACATATACATATACATATAACAAAGATGATTCACAATAAAATCTATTGATTTATGACGTAACTGTAAAAAAAGAAATTCAATTTTTAGTTAATTAAAAAATAGGGGGATATCAAAATGAGCTTATTATCAAGTTTAGTACAACAAGTAATTAATAAAAATCCTAATGAACCAGAATTTCATCAGGCTGTAAAAGAAATACTAGAATACTTGGAACCTGTAGCTGAAAAATATCCTGAGTGGGTGACGGGTGGGATATTTGATATGATAATAGAACCTGAACGACAAATTATATTTAGAGTACCATGGATAGATGACAAGGGAGTTGTAAAGGTAAATAAAGGTTATCGTGTACAATTTAATGGTGCTATCGGACCGAGTACTCACGGAAACTAATAAATAAAACTTGAATTTGTTTTGAGTTGTATAGAATTATAAAATTTAATGATATTAGAGCGGTTTGTAATAAAAACAGGTATAGCAAACAAGCCTGCACGGTGCAAGAATTTTTAAAAAAAACATTTAGTTGTTAAATAGCTACACTAATAAATTTAAAATACTAAAACCT
>NZ_JAENWM010000044.1 GCF_016650035.1 Clostridium sp. | reverse complement strand
TTTCTTTTTTAAAAAAGTAAAGCACGCGGTAGGTCTGTTAAGCTTACCCAAAATCATACTTTTACAAAAGCAAAGCACCAACAATTAGTTGGTGCTAATGTTTCACATGATTTGGGACATTTTCAAAAATGCTTGACACTAATAGATAAATATGGAAACGAATTAAGGCTAAATAAAAAGTATTTCTATGTATATCAATTTTCTTAGATGTTTGATAAAATCATGATGTATCTTGCATATCAACTAAATTATTATGGAGGAAATTTATGACTAAATTATTATGGTATTTATATTTTTCAATTTATTTATCTGTATCATCTCTTAGCTTAATCAAAATCAAGTGCATGCAAAAAAAATCACCTAAAGAGGCTGAAATGTATGCATTTAAAAGGGCACAATGCATTGCAAAATATGTTTTGAAGGTGACGAAGACTAACATGGAAGTTAGGGGAGTAGAAAACATACCAAAGGAAAATTGTATTTTTGTAGCAAACCATCAAGCTATTTTTGATGGATTCGCATTGCTATCATATATAGATAAACCCTTTGGATTTATCGCTAAAAAAGAGATACGAAAAATACCATTAGTTAACGGTTGGTTAAAATCAATAGGGTCAATTTATATAGATAGGAAAAGTCCTAGACAGTCAATTAAAACTATTGGAGAAGCAATAGATAAGATAAAGGGCGGATATTCTATTATGATATTCCCAGAAGGCACAAGAAGTCTCAAATCTAAAATGAATTCTTTTAAAAAAGGTAGCATGAGACTTGCAATAAAATCTGAAGTTGCGATTGTTCCTATAACCATTGATGGCACTTATAATGTACTAGAAGTAGGCAGAAAGGTAAAAGGGAACAAAGTGAAAATGGTTGTACATAAGCCTATTTATGTTAATACACTCTGCAAGGAGCAGCAGCAAGATTTAGCGCAATACGTACAAAGTATAATAGAAGAGGAATTAAACAATATATGTAAATCAAAAAGCATTAGGGCTTAGTATCTAAGCCCTAATGCTTTTTAATTAAAATTTATTTGGAATGAACAACCATTTGTGCAATATTATTTGAATGGTCCCCGACTCTTTCAAGATTGCTTAATAGTTCTAGATATACGGAACCACCGGTTGGTGAACATTGAGATTTATTTAATCTAGCTATATGATCATTTTTAAATTGTTTTTCCATGGCATCTATCTTATTCTCTACCTCCATAGCTTTGTGTGCTGCTTCTAAGTCTGAATTTTCTAAAGCTGCGATTGCATTATCTACACAATATTTTACGGTCTCAAACATATATTTAACATCAGTTATTGCTTTTTCTGAAAATATAAGATTTTTATCCATTCTGAGTTTAGCAAGCTCACCTAAGTTTTCAGCATGATCTCCAATTCTTTCTATATCATTTACTACATGATATAGAGATGTAATAATCTCCGATTGATGTTCTGACAGAGGAGTGTTTGAAAGGGACACCATATAACCAGTTATTTCTCTTTCAAGATAATTTATTGTAGCCTCATATTCAATAACTGTGTTCATTAAACGTTCATTAGAAGTTAAGAAAGCCTCCATGGCATTAGAAAGATTCTCAGAGGCAAGTTTCCCCATCCTACTAACTTCCTTAATAACCTGTCCAACTGCTATAGAAGGAGTTTCGAGTAGCCTAATATCTAAGTATTCAAGGACTAGAGCAGATGATTTTTCATCCTCGCCAGGTACCAATTTATTAACAATATTAACTAAAATACCTATAAACCAAACTTGAATAAATACATTTGCAAAATTAAAAATTGTATGAGCGTTTGCAATTTGTCTTTGTGTATCTCCGCCCAATTGTGGAACGAGTTTCAATGTTAAAGGGAAGGCAAGCATAAATATTATAGTGCCTGTTACGTTAAAAATTACATGTATTAGGGCGGCCCTCTTAGCATTTCTAGTAGTACCAATACTTGCAAGAAGTGCTGTAATACAAGTCCCCATATTGTCACCATAAAGTATAGGTAGCGCTACTTCTAAGGAAATACCATTATTTGCGGCAAGTGCCATCAAGATACCAATAGTAGCACTACTGCTTTGAACTACAGCTGTCATAGTAAGACCAACTAAAACTCCCATTAGTGGATGGGTGCCTAAAGATAAAATAAGGTTTTTAAAGCCTTCTAGTTCTCTTATAGGTCTCATGGAATCCTCCATCATTGACATACCAACAAATAGTATACCAAAGCCTAAAACAACTTCGCCAATGTCCTTTGTCTTCTTTTTCTTACTAAATATAACTAAGGCAGCACCTATTGCAAGAATAAAGGGTGCTATATCTGAAAGTTTAAAGGCTATAAGTTGAGCTGTAATTGTAGTACCAATATTTGCCCCCATAATAACCCCAGCAGCTTGGAATAAATTCATAAGTCCTGCATTTACAAAACCTACAGTCATTACTGTAGTTGCACTACTACTTTGAATAATTGCAGTTACCCCTGCACCAACAAGCACTGCGAAAAATTTATTACTAGTTAAGATTTCTAGTAATCTTTTTAGCTTCTCACCTGCAGCTTTTTGGAGTCCATCCCCCATTAATTTCATTCCGTATACAAACAGTCCTAAACCACCTAAAAGTCCGAATATCATTATATAATCCATTTTAACTCTCCTTTTTTAAAAGAAATACATCTATGATATTCTATCATAGCAATGTTAAGTTATTGTTAAGTTTATTAAAGATTATGTTAATTATTTAGATTTTTTTAACGATAGTTTAATAAATATTACCTTAGTTTTAAAATTATAATAGTTATGAATTATTTAGGTAACATTTGTTACCGACTTTTAACATGTATAAAAGTATACTGGAGATAGTTCAACAATAAATGTTAATTTACTTAGATTTATATTGATCCATCAAATTAATAGTTTTAATATGAAGAAGATGGCTATATAGAATAGTTGTCTATCCAAAAAACAATTAGGAGGAATTTATAATGGGAATGTTTTGTTATCAATGTCAAGAGGCGTCAAAAGGAACAGGCTGTACAGTAAGAGGGGTTTGTGGTAAAACAGATGATGTAGCTAATATGCAGGATTTATTGATTTATGTTTTAAAAGGAATATCAATATACAGCACAAGAGCAAGAGAACTTGGAGTAGAAAATAAAGAAGTAAACAAATTTGTAGTAACCGGATTATTTATGACTATAACAAATGCAAATTTTAATAAAGATAGGTTTATAGAAACAATAATAAAAGCATTAGAATTACGTGAGGTGATTAAAGGTCAACTAGTAAATGCGGGTGGAGTATTAGATGAAAGCCTTCCAGAATGTGCAACTTGGACAGGTACTCCACAGGAATTCGAGAGTAAGTCAATAAAAGTTGGAGTTCTTGATACAGAAAATGAGGATGTAAGATCTTTAAGAGAACTAGTAACTTATGGTATTAAAGGAATAGCAGCTTATGCTGACCATGCATACAACTTAGCATATGAAAATAATGATATATATGCATTTATGCAAAAGGGATTAGCTCAAATTACTGATGATAATTTATCTGTTGCTGATCTAGTGGCATTAACACTAGAGTGTGGTAAATATGGCGTAGATGCCATGGCACTACTTGATAAAGCTAACACTACTACTTATGGTAATCCAGAGATTACAAAGGTTAATATCGGAGTTCGAAGCAACCCTGGTATATTAATTAGTGGACATGATTTAAAGGATATGGAAGAGTTATTAAAGCAGACAGAAGGCACAGGAGTAGATGTATATACTCATAGTGAGATGTTACCTGCAAACTACTACCCAGCTTTTAAAAAATATAGTCACCTTGTAGGTAATTACGGAAATGCATGGTGGAAGCAAAATTCAGAGTTTGAAAGCTTTAATGGACCAATACTCATGACAACAAATTGCATTACTCCTCCTAAGGATTCTTATAAGGAAAGAGTTTACACAACTGGGGCAACAGGGTTTGCAGGACTTAATCATATAGCTGATGGAAAAGATGGAGAAGCAAAAGATTTTTCAGTTATAATTGAGCATGCTAAAAAATGTAGTGCACCAACTGAAATTGAAAGAGGAGAAATAGTTGGAGGGTTTGCTCACAATCAAGTAATAGCACTTGCTGATAAAGTTGTAGAAGCTGTTAAAACGGGAGCAATCAAGAGATTCTTTGTAATGGCTGGTTGTGATGGAAGAATGAAAGGCCGTGAATATTATACTGATTTTGCAAAAGAATTACCAACGGATACAGTTATTTTAACTGCAGGCTGTGCAAAATATAGATATAATAAATTAGAACTAGGAGATATCGGTGGAATTCCTAGAGTCCTAGATGCAGGTCAATGTAATGATTCATATTCATTAGTTGTTATTGCAATGAAGCTTCAAGAAGTATTTGGACTAGCTGATATTAATGAATTACCAATAACATACAATATCGCATGGTATGAACAAAAGGCTGTAATAGTATTATTAGCACTACTTCACTTAGGTGTTAAAAATATTCACTTAGGACCAACATTACCAGCATTTTTATCCCCAAATGTTGTTAATGTATTAGTAGAAAACTTTGGAATAGCAGGTATAGGAACTGCTAGCGACGATATAAAAATGTTCATGGCTTAAAAATATAAACACCCTAATTAATTTTAGGGTGTTTATACTTATAAATAGCTCCACTACTCAATAATTTTACATAAAAATAATGTTTATGGGTAATATAATTATGAGGTGAGCTTAATGGATAAGACAAGTGCAAAAGGTTCTAATGATATAACTTATGCTAATTTATCAGAAGGAGAAACAAAGAAGTTAAAAGAATTAGAGCAAACATTTAATAATCAATTTAAGTGTGACTATTATCTTATGGTGATGAAAAAATGATATTATAAAACCCTGATAAATATCAGGGTTTTATTTGAATCCTATGTGCCACGCATTCTCGTAATTTTTAGTCATGAGTTATTGACATAAATTGTCTTTGTTTTTTATATTTATTCATAGTATAATTAACTCCTAGGGTAGGGACTATCCGATTTACAATATTTGTGCGGAAAGCCCACTCTCTTTAGGTGTAGGATGGATAGCACTATTAAAATATACTTAAGTTTTGAAACGAGCCATATACTATCGTTAATGTGTCAATTGTGATGCTTGATAGTGAAATTCTTGAAGAAAATAATTAGTTTTTATATGTTGTAATTTATAGTTTTCATTATAAATGAGAGTATAAAAGAAGTTATTTAGTATTCAAGAACCCCATTCATTTATGTGTGGGAGTTTCAGGCATGAACCATATAAAGTGATGTTAAAACACCTTATTAGTTCGTGTTTTTTTGTTTTGAAATTTTTACGAAAGAAGCTTTTAACTTTGACACTCTAGCGGATTGTGTTATTATACTACAACGTGCCAATTGCAATGTGGGTTCCCAATTTTTATTGGGGTGGTATCAAAATTAGAGGAGGACGGTAAAAATGTTTGGTTTATTTAAGAAAAACAAGGAAGATAAGGGCATAAGGTTAAAATCTCCAGTTGTGGGAAGATGTTTTGATATGTCAGAAATACCAGATGAAGTTTTCTCTACAAAAATGTTAGGCGATGGAATAGGATTTGAATCTACAGACGGAGTATTATATGCACCAGCTGATGGTGAAATTGTTCAAGTATTCCCTACAAAACATGCTGTGATTTTAAGAACCAAAGATGGAATAGAAATACTACTTCACATTGGTATTGATACAGTAGAGATGAAAGGTGAGGGCTTTGAAACATTTGTTGAAAAGGCACAAAATGTAAAGGCCGGAGATAAATTAGTATCTTTTGACAATGATTTAATTAAAGCTAAAGCTAAATCTAACTTAAGTGCTCTAATTCTTACAGATAGTGAAAATATGGAATTGAAATTCAACTTAGGAAATGTAGATAAAACTAATGATGTAATAATAATAAAATTAAAAAAATAGGGGCGATTATATTATGATAGAAAAAAAAGCAATAGTTAAAAGTGAAACCGGAATACACGCTAGACCAGCATTATTGTTAGTTAAAGAGGCTTCTAAGTTTAAATCAGAAGTTCTTATAGTAAAAGATGGAAATGAGTACAATTCAAAAAGTATAGTAGCTATAATGTCTATGGCAGCTGTTAAAGGCGATGAAATAACAATAAAGGCTACTGGTGCTGACGAAGAAGATGCAGCAGTTGCTATGGTAAAACTTATCGAACAAGGGCTTTAAAAAGAAGGTCTACTAGGAGGGGTCAGTATGTTAAAGGGAATAGGTGCATCTTTTGGGATAGCTATAGGTAAAGCTTTAGTTATTAAAGAAGAAGCTGTAGAAATAAAAAGTTGTAAGGTTTACGATACAGAGGGTGAGCTAAGCAGATTTAATAATGCTCTGCAAGAAGCAATAACTCAACTAGAAAAAATAACCGAAGATATAAAAGAAAGCCTAGGAAGCGAGAAGGCAGAGATATTTGAAGCACATTTAATGATGCTTTCTGATCCAGAATTTATAGGTGGTATTCAAAAGAAAATTACTGATGAGAAATTCAATGCTGAATTTGCGTTACAAACTGGAGCAGATGAAACTGCAGCTATTTTTGAATCAATGGAAAACAAATATATGACTGAAAGAGCAGCGGATATAAAAGATGTGAGTAAAAGAGTATTAAATATACTTTTGGGGATAAAAGCAACTTCAATTGCTGAAATACAGGAAGAGTGTATAATAATTGCCAAGGATCTTACACCATCAGATACAGCACAAATTAATAAATCTAAAGTTTTGGGTTTTATAACTGAAATAGGAGGGAAAACTTCTCACACGGCTATTATTGCTCGTTCTTTAGAATTACCTGCAGTAGTAGGATCAGGTAGTAGTTTGCAGAAAATCAAAAATGGCGATTTAATTATTTTAGATGGAGAACAGGGGGTAGTTATTGTAAATCCTGATGAGAAAGCTTTAAATGAATACAAAGCTAAAAGAGAAGAATTTATTGAATTAAAAAGTCAACTACTTAAATATGTTTCTATGAAATCTACTACTTTAGATGGTAAAACAGTAGAGCTCGCAGCAAATATAGGATCTGTGGAAGACGTAGAAAATGTTTTGAAAAATGGTGCAGAAGCTATAGGATTATTTAGGACAGAGTTTATATATATGTCGAAAGATGCACTTCCAACTGAACAAGAACAATTTGATACATATAAGTCAGTACTAGAAAAAATGGGTGAAAAACCAGTTATTATAAGAACCTTAGACATTGGTGGAGATAAGAAGTTGAATTATTTACCACTGGATGAAGAAATGAATCCTTTCCTAGGCTATAGAGCTATAAGAATATGCCTTGATAGAACAGACATATTTATAACACAATTAAGAGCATTATTAAGGGCTTCTACATATGGAACGCTTAAAATTATGTTTCCTATGATATCAGGCCTTCAAGAACTTAAAATGGCTAAAAAGATATTACAGGATTGTAAAGATGAGCTTAAATCAGAGAACGTAGCATTCGATGACAATGTTGAGGTTGGCATTATGATAGAAATACCTTCAGCGGCAGTAATGTCAGATGTATTAGCTAAAGAGGTAGATTTCTTTAGTATAGGTACAAATGATTTAATTCAGTATACATTAGCTGTGGATAGAATGAATGAAAAAATAGCATATTTATATGATTTCTATCATCCAGGAGTTTTAAGACTTATTAAAACTGTAATAGATAATGGACATAAAGCAGGAATAATGGTAGGTATGTGTGGAGAAATGGCAGGAATCACAGAACTTATTCCAGTACTACTTGGATTCGGATTAGATGAATTCAGTATGAGTGCTTCTTCAATATTAATGGCACGCAAAACTGTTACTGAGGCTAACTTTAAGCAGTGCATAAAGCTATCTGAACCAGTATTATCCTGTGGAGATTCAGATGAAATAAAAGAATTTTTAAAAGTTAACAGTAAAGCATAAGAGACTGCTCACTAACAAATATTATAACAAAAGCAATCTATTCTTAATTTAGGGGTAGATTGCTTTTTGTGCTAAAATTATAGATAATATAGATAATATAAAATTTGATTTATATAAAGGATGAGGGTATATGCTTGAAATTGTAGAAAAACTTATATTTCATATAGATGTTAATTCGGCATTCCTGTCTTGGAGCGCTGTAGATAAACTTTTAAAGGGTGAGGTTACCGATCTAAGAGATATAGCATCCGTAATAGGAGGTGACGAAGATGCCAGGCGTGGAGTAGTTTTAGCAAAATCTATGACAGCAAAAAAAGCTGGAATAATAACTGGAGAAAGCTTATTTACTGCAAGAAAAAAATGCGCGAACCTTGTAGTGGTAGCGCCTGATTTTAATTTGTATGAAAGTTGCAGTAGAGCTATGCGTAAAATTTTTACAGACTATACACCATATGTGGAGAAATTTTCTATAGATGAGTGTTTTTTAGATATGACAAGCTATAATACATCAAAGGAAGCTGCAGAGAGGATAGCTCATGATATTAAAGATAGGATAAAAGCAGAACTAGGATTTACAGTGAACATTGGAATGTCAGATGTTAAGCTTTTAGCTAAGATGGCCTCGGATTTTGAAAAGCCTGATAAAATACATACACTCTTTAAAAATGAGATTCAAAAGAAGTTATGGCACCTTACCGTTTCGGAGCTTTTTATGGTTGGTAAAAAAACCGTCCCTAGGCTTAATAATTTGAATATATTTACTATAGGAGATTTAGCACGATATGATGTGGAAATATTAAAATATCACTTTAAAAGTAGCGGACGCATCATGTGGCAATATGCCAATGGTATAGATAGCTCAGAGGTGAAGTGGAATAAATATGAGCTGAAGGGAATAAGCAATTCTACTACACTAAGTGAGGATGTTAAAAACAAAAATGAGGCCTATATAGTACTGTTATCATTGGTAGATCATACAGCCACAAGACTAAGGGGTATAAAAAAATGCTGTTACTGTATTTCTGTAACTATAAAAAATCGTGATTTTATAAATTATTCAGGTAGTAAGACTTTAAGAAATGCCACTGATTCCACGGAAGAAATATTAAAGACAGTAAAAAATATTTTTGATGAATTATGGAAAGGTGAGCCCATAAGATTGCTAGGCGTTTCACTAAATAATTTGTGCCTGGATAATTTTAAACAAATATCAATTTTTGATATGGATAGCGGTAATTATGAAAAGCAAAGAGCTTTAGACAAAACTATGGATAGTTTAAGAGGAAAGTATGGTAAAACTATAATTATGAAATCAGTATTTCTAAAAAAATAACTAGCAAATTTGCTAGTTGTTTTCTGAAAATAATTTATTTTTATAGTTTTTCATACATGCAAAAGTCATCTTTTAATGAAGTTATTACATATGCTTTATGAGTATCTCCAGCGGTTTTTACATACTCCTCAACAATTAAACTATAATCAATTTCTTTGTTTCTGAAAAATAAACTTTTATCAGTGATTATTTTTTCATTTAATGTTTCATCTGAACCATCGTAAATATCGTTTTTGTTTCTGGCACAATAGGTTGTAAGTGTATTACCTTTTGCTTCTACTGACCAATAATAAGTATCCCTTGTATTCATAATAAGAACATTCGAAATAATATTCTCAGGCACACCCAATTTACGTAAGAAAGTTTTTTGTTCCATGAATTTTCACCCCTTAAATTATTTTTATAGTGTATTATAATATATTATCAGAATACTAACATGAAAATCAACCTTTATATGGTTAATTTGCAAAAAATAATAAAGATAACCTAATTTATTACCAAATACCGTTCTATATTATAAAAAAGCAATGTAAACTAGGTAAGAAGTACTATTTTTATGGAGGTCCTGTGAATCATGGACAATAGAGCGATGATACCATTATACTTTAATGAAAATATGATAAATAATTTATATACTATTGTCATAGAGGAATTTGCAGAAATTAAAAGTGAGAGTATTAGAAAGATGTTGACGGTTACTACAAATACACCCTTATACGAACTTACTTGTGGTAAAATAAGGCAAGGAGATTTAAATGTTCAAGTTCTGAATGAATTTTCATCTCAAAAAATCGAAGAAAGAGTTTCAATTGTAATAACAATACTAGCAAGATTAAAAAATATACTTAACGATCAAAGTATGTTAAAGATTATAAATAATGAAAATGATGTAAAGAATATAAAAGAATTCGATTTTGTACAGTTTACTATTAAATTATATAAAAACCCAGTGATTGAGTATGTAGAAGATATAATTAGGGTTATGGAAATGCAATTGGCTTTTTCACCTGCAAATGGAGAGAATGGTGATGGAAATGAAGAAGATACAGTTAAGAGACAAGTTATGAAAATTCTTAAAGATGATATGGAAAATTGTAAAAAAGAAAAATGTATAAAATACATTAGTAGTAGTATAGGTACGAGAAGCACAAAGGTTATAGTGCCCTTAGATATAAAATATATGGCGGATAATTTAGATTACATTGAAGGTGCAAGTATTACTGTGCTTGGTAAGGTGGTAAGAATTTCAAAGGAAAATGAAAACAATAGCAATAGTTTGCTCAGTGGAACATACTTTGATTATTTGAATGAGGATTATTTTCAAGAATTTAAAAATAGATTTTTAAAAAATACAAATTTAATTAGAGATTATAATACTATTGAAATAGAAATTAATGAACCTATCATTGAAATTATACCTATAGCAATGTATATTTAGAATTTAAACAAAGGGTGATAATAATGAATAAAAATAGCACGAAATCTGAAGCATGTATGATTATACCTACGGATGTAAAAACAATCTTAGATACTTTAAAAAATAATGGATATGAGTCCTACATAGTAGGAGGAAGTGTACGTGATTTTTTAATGGGGATATCTATGCCTAAGGACTATGATATAGCTACAAGCGCCATGCCTAAGGAAATCATTAGACTATTTCTAAAGACTATACCTACAGGTATAAAACACGGTACTGTAACTGTTATGATTAGTGGTGAGGGGTACGAGGTTACAACATATAGAATAGATGGTCAGTACCTGGACAATAGAAGGCCGGAAGATGTTACCTTTGTTTCAAATTTAAAAGAGGACTTAGCTAGACGTGATTTTACTATAAATGCACTAGCTTTAAATGCAGAAGATGGTGTTATAGATTATTTTGGTGGTTTAGAAGATTTAGAAGATAAAACAATTAGAGCTGTAGGGGAACCAAATAAAAGGTTTCAAGAAGATGCTTTAAGAATGCTTAGAGCAATTCGTTTTGCAGCAAAGTTAGAGTTTCATATAGAAGAAAAAACGCTAGAGGCTATAAAAGTAAATTGTAACCTTATATTAAATATAAGTAGTGAAAGAATTAGAGATGAACTAAGTAAAATGCTTTTATCGAATAATTCTACTATAGCTTTAAGATTGCTCGAGGAAACTAAGTTATTGGGGTTTATACTACCAGAACTTCAAAAGGCAGTAGGATTTAATCAACTAACCCCTCACCATGACAAAGATATATTCAATCACACTTTATCAGTTGTGGAAAATTGTCCATTGTCATTAAATTTAAGAGTGGCAGCACTATTACATGACATAGCTAAACCGGATTGTTTTACCCTTGATAAGAGTGGAGTAGGTCATTTTCGTGGGCATGATAAAAAAGGTGTTATGTTAACCCAGCAAATACTTAAAAGATTTAAATTTGATAATGAAAGTATAAGTGAAATTAGCATGTTAGTAAAGGAACATATGAATGTACTTGAAAAACCAACAGATGCTTCTGTAAAACACCTTATTAATAGAGTTTCTGTGGACTTAATATTTGACCTCTACGCGTTGCAAAGAGCGGATGCACTAGGCTCCCGTTCTCCTAAAATTCGTTTAGAACAAATTGATAGAATGGAAGAAAAAACAAAGGCTATTTTAGAGTCTAAAGTTCCACTATCTATAAGTGAACTTGCAGTAAATGGTAGAGATTTAATGGTGGAGTTTTCACTTAAGCCAGGGCAAGAAATAGGCGTTATGCTTAAATTTCTTCTAGATAAAACATTGGAAAATCCGGAATTAAATAGCAAGGAACAACTTTTAGCGATAATTTATGAGGAATATATAAAAGGAGAATCTTAAATCTTTACTATATGAAGTTAAAATAATTTATTATAAAAATTTAGTATAAAACCTCCACTTAGGTGCAACATAATAAGAGACTTAAAAGTGAAAGGAGGTATTTATATGAAACCTAGTGAAACAATTACTGTAGTAAATGAATTTGGCAAGAATGTAGTTTTAGAGTTGATTGATGCTGTTAAAGTGGATGGGAAAGAATATGTGATAGTTGCTCCAAAGGATTCAGATGATGCATATGCGTATAAGTCAGTTGTAAAGGATGGCGCAACAGAATACTCGTCTGTAGGAGTGGGGCCGGAATTCAAAAAGGTATTAGATGAATATAACAAGCACCAAGCATAATTTATATATTTATAAGCAACAGATAGTTAGGAGGTTTTTTATATGAAGGATCGTGAACAAGCTAGTAAGGAAAATCTACGTAATTATATTAAGAAAGACACAAGAACGCAAAATCCACATTCTAAAAATCAATTAATTCAAACTATTGAAGAAAGTGCATATAATGAGAGTGTTTTTGAAACTAAAAAAAGTGAGTATGGTGGAACTAAGTCAGAATAACTAATAAGAGTTTATAAATAAGAATAATAAAAGGAAAGGAATTTATATATGATAAAAATGTTTGAAGAATTTGAGAAACATCTAATGGAAGATTATAAGCCATCTATATATTTTGGAGAAATAATAAATAATAAGATCATCGCTACTAAATATCCAGTTACATTATTAAAGGCACTAGTAGAAACACCTCAATCCCCAGTGCACCACCCAGAAGGAAGTGCATGGGTTCATACAATGCTTGTGGTAGATAATGCAGCAAAAGTGAAGGGGTTAAGCGAAAATCCTAGAGTCTTTATGTGGGGCGCGTTACTACATGATTTAGGGAAAGCACTTACTACAAAAATCCGTAAAAGTAAAATAACATCTTATGATCATGATAAAGTAGGCGCAGAACTTTGCAGAGAATTTCTAGGAGTATTTACAGAAGATAAAGAATTTATTAAAGGCGTTACAGCTTTGGTTAGGTGGCATATGCAAACTCTATTTGTAATAAAAGATTTACCTTATGGAGATGTGAGAGGTATGGCATCAGAAACAACCATTAAAGAAATTGCATTGTTATCACAGTGTGATAGACTGGGAAGAGGTAAAATGAGTCAGAGTAAAATCAAAGAGGAGAAGGAGAATATTAAATTTTTTGTTCGTAAATGTAATGAAATTTTAGCGTCTTCCAAATAATTTGTATAAACGAAAGTATGTATTGTTACAAATGCACTCACATCGCCTAGGAATTCTAAAATTTATTTTATTCATAGCTACTAAAAAATGCAAACTCGCTGCCGCTCAAACATGCATTTTTCTATACGTAGCTACAAAAAAAATAAATTGTGAATTGCTAAGGCTTGTTCGAATGCATTTTACACAGTACATACTTTGATTAAATAAATATCACATTTCAAAGATTTCAAAGACTGCTTTTGAAATGTGTATAAAGAATTTATTATAGAAAAACCTGTGGTATACTAATAGGATATACAACAAAGAATATTTTTAGTATAAAGAACCATGGCCTTACAGGCATGGGGGAGACTTAGATAGAGGGAGGATGATTTAATTGAGATATGAAGGAACGGTATATAGACCGCCCAGTGAGGCGTATAGTCTTATAGTACAAGTTACTATTGGATGTTCACATAATGGGTGTAGTTTTTGTGGGATGTACAAGGATAAGAAGTTTAGGGTACGTGATTTAAAAGAGATTATGGAAGATTTGGAAGAGGTTAAGGCATCTAGTGGGATAATTAAAAAGGTATTTCTAGCGGATGGGGATGCGCTAGTCCTTGGAAATGAAAAATTGAAAGCTATACTTTTAAAAATAAAAGAACTATTTCCTCAGTGCGCGCGAGTGGGGATTTATGGTACTCCAAAGGACATTTTAAGAAAATCCTTAGACGAGCTTATAGAACTTAAAAATTTGGGAATTGGAATTGTGTATCTAGGGGTGGAATCTGGAAGTAATGATATATTAAAGGGTATAAATAAGGGAGTAACTGCAAAGGAAATGATTATGGCAGGGTGCAAGATTAAAGAAAGTGGAATAAAGTTATCTGTTACTCTGATTTCAGGAATTGGAGGCACCTTAAAAAGCAGAGAGCATGCAATAGAATCTGCTAAGCTCATAAGTGCTATAAATCCAGATTATGTAGGGCTTTTAACACTAATGATTGAAAGTGGAACTCCCATGTATGATGATGTGCAAAAGGGTGATTTTAATTTGTTAAATCCAGAACAAATAATGTCTGAGACAAGAGAATTTTTGCAAAACGTAGAGGTTACTAATTGTATATTTAGAAGTAATCATGCTTCAAACTATACGGCATTAGCCGGAACATTACCAGAAGATAAAAGTAAGTTATTAGGGGATATTGATCGTGCAATTAAAGGTGAGTCTAGTTATAAACAAGAAGAATATAGAAGACTTTAAAGTGTTTGACTATCTTTTCTTTAACCTAGTAAAACAAAAAAAGGGAGTATATTTAAATGAAGAAGAAAATTCTTAGAATACTAAAAGGCAGCGGAACTGATTTTGTGTCTGGTGAAAAAATTAGTGAAGAATTAGGTGTTAGCCGTGCTGCTATATGGAAATACATAAATGTAATTAAAGAGGATGGTTATGAAATTGAAGCAATTTCAAGAAAGGGTTATAGAATAATTTCGTCTCCAAATATTCTTACTTCTGAGGAAGTAGAAAGCTTTCTAAGAACAAAGTGCATAGGTAAAAATATAATTCATTACGAGTCCGTAGGTTCAACAAACTCTAAGGCTAAAGAATTGGCAGAAGGCGGACAAGAACACGGTACAGTCATAATAAGTGAAGAACAAACATTAGGCCGTGGACGGCTAGGAAGGAATTGGGTATCTCCTAAATATAAGGGAATATGGATGTCAATAATACTTAGACCAAACATAATTACAAAAAACATATCGCAAATAACTTTAATTGGAGCAGCAGCTGTTCAAAAGGCTATTATGAAAATGGAAATTAAAACTGGTATTAAGTGGCCAAATGATATAATTATTGGTAGTAAAAAAGTATGTGGTATATTAACAGAAATGAGTGGAGAAATAGAGCATATTAATTATCTAGTTATGGGAATTGGTATAAATGTAAACCTTAAGGAACAAGATATACCTAAGGATCTAAAAGATGTTGCTACTTCACTTTTAATAGAGAGTGGTAAACATATTGACAGGAAGCAATTACTTGCAAATGTATTAAACATTTTTGAAGAGTTATACAGTGATTTTGTTCTAAATGGAAATATCAAAGAAACTATAGAAATTTGCAGAGAAAATTCTATACTTATAGGAAGTGAAATTAAGTTAATTAATAGTGGAGAAGTAACAATTGCTAAAGCAATAAATATAAGTGATAGTGGAGAATTAGTTATTGAAAATAATAAGGGAAACATAGAGAATATTGTTTCAGGAGAAGTTTCTATTAGAGGAATTTATGGTTATGGTAGATAAAACACCTAATTTAATATAGACATATTGGCTATATTAAAGGTATAATGTGCTTAATACGTTTGAAAGGAGAATGATTATGGAAGAAAATAAAATCATAACAATGGTAGATGAAGATGGAGAAAAGGTTGAATTTGAATTAGTGGAAATAATTGACTTGAACGAAAATAAATATGCACTGTTAGCTCCTGTAGGAGATGAAGATGATGCATATGTCTATAAAATCGAAGAGGTAGACGGTAAAAAGGAATATATTGCAGTAGAAGATGAAGAAGAATTTGAAAAAGTATTAGAAGAATATGAATCAACTTTTGATGAATAGATAAAAACCAATAAACCGCAAGGTTTGTTGGTTTTTATTATAAATATGATGAGTAAATGTAATTACAAAGAGGAGTTGAAATTTTGAAGCTACTAAGTATTAATATGGAAGCATTTATAGAAACAATTTCATCAGTGGATGACGATTTAGGGAAAAGTTTTTTAGATACAGATACTGGTGAGGCTATTTATATACCATCGGAAGTGTGTTTAGCCTTAGAAAATGAAACTTTAAAAGAAGATACTTTTGATAATTGGTTAAAAGAATTCGTTAGTGTGGCTATACTTATTAGCGAAGATGCGGATAATAGATATATAAGAACTCCTGTTATTAATGATGATTTTTATATAGGTGAAATGAAGATATATGCTAATTTAATTAGTGATCCAGATTTAAAAGTAGAATTACAAAAAGCATTAAAAAGTGATGAACCTATAAAAAGATTTAAGCACCTTCTAATGGATAAGCAAGATGAAATAGATAAGTGGTATAAATATGAAGATAACTCTGTATACGAATTTGTTATAGCATGGCTTAAGTCAAATTCTATTGAGTTAAAGCATCTAAATTAAGAAGTTTTGATATAAGTGTGCACATAATAGCTTTTATTTATTTATAATAGAATATGATGAATTTTACGGAGGAATGTAGATGTTAGCTTATGAAGTAGTTATTAGGCTTGCGCTGGCAGTTGTAGTTGGCGGCTTAATTGGATACGAGAGAGAATCTAAAAATAGACCTGCCGGTTTTAGGACACATATACTGGTATGTTTAGGTGCCGCAATTACCTCGATGATACAATTATATTCAATTCAAGACACAATAAATATTATACTGCTGCATCCAGAACTCCAAAATGCAATAAAGGCAGATATTGGAAGGCTTGGAGCGCAAGTTATAACAGGAGTAGGGTTCTTAGGAGCAGGTACTATTATGCATGAAAAGGGATCGGTAAAGGGACTTACTACTGCAGCAAGTATATGGACAGTGGCATGTATTGGGCTTGCGGCAGGGCTTGGTTATTATACTTTAACTATACTATCAACTATATGTGTTTTTATAGTATTAGTATTTCTTAAGAATATTGAAGCTAAGATTTTTAAAAACACTAAAATTATAAAAATAGAGATTCAATATGGTAACAAGAAAAACATGGTAGAGAAATTAGAACAATACTTTGATGGTATGGGGATAAAAGTTAAAAATATAGAATTTTTAATTGACGATGAAGATGAGGATGAAAATCTACAGTATAGTACAACAATGTATACAGTTTTAGCCCCAAAACATATTAGGAGCAGTGGGGTTGTGCAAAAACTATGTGCTTTGGAAGAAATATACAAAGCTACTATATTGGATTAAAATAAAAAAGAGCCCTAATAATTAGGGCTCTTTTTTGAGCTAATAAAATCTATCTTCTAGATTTAGCAACTTCAATATTAACTTTTCTTTTATTTAACTTCTGACCTGAGCTTTTTCTTAATATAGCATCAACTAGGTTTTCAGGAACATCTAGAAAAGAGAATTTATCTAGAATATCAATACGGCCAAGTTCATTTTTATTAATATTAGCAGTTTCAGCTAGGAAAGCTATAATATCTTTAGTCATAACTTCGTCCATTCTTCCTATAGAAAGAAATAATCTAACGTTATCTGCTGTTGAAACAGTATCATCTGCATAGTTATAGTTAACTTCTTTATCAAAAATAATTTTGATTAGAGAAGCAGCTACATCTTCAGCACCAAATTCGTCTGTTAGTGTTTTACCTAAAGGAACAAAGTTATCATATAAATCTTCTGTTAATGTTAATTTTATAGATTTTAAAATTGTATCTGATTTAGCTGCAAAAATATCTGGTATACTAGGAACAGCTTTTTTTGTTATTACGCTTTTAGTATCACGTTCAATTTGTCTTATAGCAGACGCTTCTCTTCTTGTAATAAGACTATAAGCTATACCTTCTTTACCAGCTCTGCCTGTTCTTCCAATTCTATGTACATAGCTTTCTGTATCTTGTGGCAAATCATAGTTTATAACATGAGTAATATCATCAACATCAATACCTCTTGCTGCCACATCTGTTGCAATTAAGAAATTTAAATTACCATCTTTGAATTTCTTTAGAGTGTTCATTCTTTGGCTTTGTTTCATATCTCCATGCATACCATCTACAGTATAACCTCTAGGTTGTAATGCTTCTACTAACTCATCTACACCTTTTTTAGTTTTACAGAATAATATACAAGTTTTAGGAGCGTCAACATCAAGTATTCTACATAATGATTCAAATTTATTTTTTGAATTTACTTCGTAGTAATATTGTTTAGTTTTAGAAACAGTCATAGATTTCTTTTCGATAGCAATAACCTTTGTATCTGGTTTCATATATTTTTTCGACAATGTTTTAATAGCTCTTGGCATAGTAGCTGAGAAAAGTAAAGTCTGTCTATCTTCGCTTAAGTTACTTATAATACTTTCGATATCTTCTATAAAGCCCATGTTTAACATTTCGTCGGCTTCATCTAAAACAAGAAACTTAGCATTTGCGAGTTTCAAAGTACCTTTTCTAATATGGTCGAGAAGTCTTCCGGGAGTTCCAACAACAATATCTACGCCTCTTTTTAAAGCAGATATTTGTCTGTCAATAGATTGACCACCATAGATTGGCAATATCTTAATTCTTTCATGTTTTGCAATACGTTGAAGTTCTTCAGCAACTTGCACAGCAAGTTCTCTTGTTGGAGACATTATTATTGCCTGAATTTTTCCATTACCTTTTTCCATTCTACTTAAAATAGGTGCACCAAAGGCTAATGTTTTACCAGTTCCTGTTTGTGCTTGACCTATAATATCAAAGCCATCTAATACAACTGGAATAGCTTTTTGTTGGATATCGGATGGGTATTCAAATTTCAAATCTTGTATAGCGTGTAGTACGGATTCATTTAATCCTAGTTCATCAAATTTGATTCTTGGAGTTTCAGTTTTAGTCATTAAAATTCCTCTTTCTTTTCATAAAGTATCAAATACATCTCATATTAATAAGTGAATGCAAAATAGCGAATATTAAACTAAAAAGCAAAATTACATTGCTTTTTAATAATTATTTCAAAAAATTCCTCAAAATTGGGTTCTTCTCAATAACATAAATAAGAGGTAATCCAATTCCATAACAGCAGACTAATTGTCCCCATCCAACTTGTAATATACAAAGTAAAAGGGGAATGTCTTTAACGTATAAAAGCTTTAACAGTATGCCTATAATAATGGCATTAACTACTACAGCCGGTAATGGAGCAAGTATTCTTTTGAATTTCAGTTTGCTTTTACCAATATAGTAAGTTGAAATTGCAGCTATAAACGTTGCAAGGGAACCGAAAATCATATCCATAATACCTACTGGACTCATGACATTAGAAACTATACAACCTATTACTAGTCCTGGGATTGAAAAGGATGCAAAGTAAGGTAAGATAGTAAGTCCTTCAGCAATACGATATTGAATAACTCCAAAGCTGAAAAACGATAAGCTTAGAGTTAAAGTTGCATAAATAGCAGCCACCATTCCTGCAAAAACAATTTTTCTTGTTTTTACAGACGTAGTTCCTTCATTTAATTTAATATTCATTTTTGTGCCTCCGTAGTTTTGTTTTCAGACAGGATGGTTACGAACTGTCTATGAGTATTCGACCGAACTTTAATTCTACTATATATTTTAGCATTAGTCAAATATATTTATATTGTTACATTGCTAATTGAATTGTTTTTTAATTTTTGTAAAAAATGATAGGTACATTATAATGTCATTAAATTTATTTTACATTATATAGGCGTTTGTATAAAAGAAGTTATAAATATAGAAGTAGTGGAATATATATTTACACTTATTGAAGGAAATAATACAAAGAATAGAGAGCATATTCTACAATAAAGTAGTCTAAAAGGGGTGAAAGTGTGATATAGTTAATTTGTATATATTTTTTATTTTTTGATGTTAGAATCATTTAAAAAAGCTATAACAATATAGTTTTAGGTTAAAGGAGAATATGATGATTAAAGAAAGTTTTAATACTAGACAAACGGAATTAAGTAATGGAATTAAACTCATTACAATTAAAAAGGATAGTCAAATTGCCGCAGTACATGCTGGGATTAATATAGGGTCTCTTTCTGAAGAAAAAAAGGAAAAGGGAATAGCCCACTTTATTGAGCATATGCTTTTTAAAGGCACTAAAAGTAGAACAAATGAAAAGTTAAACAGCGATCTAGAAAATTTAGGTGGAGAATATAATGCATACACGGATTTTAACTGTACAGTGTATAGTGCTACAATTTTAAGTGAAGAATTAGAAAATGCAATAATGCTTATGGGAGACATGATTTTAAATTCAACCTTTCCAGATGATGAAATTGAAAAGGAAAGGGGCGTTATATTAGCTGAGATTAGAACAAGTAAAGATGACATTGAAGACTTAAGTTTTAAAAAAGTTAATGAGATTGCATTTAAATATAGTCCGCTTAGGGAAGATACTATTGGTAATGAAAGTATCATAAAAAAAATTACAAAGAAACAGCTTGTAGGTTTTTATAATAAATACTATTTACCTAATAATTCTTTTATATCTATTGTCTCTCCATTTGAACATGATGACATAATAAATATGGTGAAGGAGTATTTTGGTAGCTGGATAAAAAAAGAATTTGAAAAGAAAAAAATAATGTACGAACATCATCAATTTGTAACAAAGATTTCATATAAAAAAGAAATAGAGCAAAGCACCATACTTTACTTGTATACCTTCAATGGATTATCTAATGATGAAGAATTAGCTCTAAGAATACTAAACCATAAATTTGGCGAGAGTTCTAATTCTATATTATTTAGAGAACTTCGAGAACAGCGAGGATTGTCCTATGATGTTTACACTAATTTAGATACTTCAAATAATGTTAAATCACTGTATATATATACAGCGGTGTCTGAAGAAAATGTAGATGAAGCAATTCGTGTAATTGATAATGCCATAGAAAATATTGGAAGTGAAAAAATAATTTTCGATGAAAATACAATATCACTTATGAAAAAGATATTAAAAACAGCGATAGCATCAACTTTAGAGGATTCTACGGATCTTGGTAATTATGTAATTCATCAAGCTATGGACAATGAAGACATATATCAGTTTGTTTTGGATATGGAAAATATGGACAATATTAAGAGTGAAGATTTATATAATATTTCTAGAAAAGTATTACAAAAGCCAACAATCCACGTATTCTTACCAGAAAAGAGAGGTTAGTATTGAGTAATATTATAACAAAAATAGAAATGCAAAAAAAGAATAAGGATAGAGTTAACATTTATATGGATGATGAATTTGCATTTGCTTGTGATGTGGGTCTTGTATATATCCATAATATCACAAAAGGCGAAACCATTGACAAAGAAAATCTAGAAGACATAGTTAATGAAGATAATTATATAAAGGCTAAAAACTCTGCACTTCATTTTTTAGAAAGAAGCTTTAAGTCAGCTAAACAAGTAATTGATAAATTAACATTAAAAGATTTTGATGCTAAGACCATAGGTAGAGTATTGATTTTTTTAAAGGAGTATGACTTTATAGATGATAAGAGGTTTGTAGAACTTTTTATAAAGGAAAAAGTCAGGTCCAGTGGCAAAAATAAAATTAAATTCACACTAATAAAAAAAGGTCTTCCACAAGAGTTAATTGAGGAAGGTCTTAATACAATAACTAGTGAGCAGCAAAGTCTAGTAGCACTTAGACTAGGCGAAAAAAAAATTGCCGTAATATTCAAGAGTGAAAAAGATACAAGAAAGCTTTATAAAAAAACTGCAGACTATTTAGTTCGAAATGGATTTGATTTTGAAATAATAAATGAGGTTTTAAATAGTGTCATTAAAAATTACAATAGCGACGAGCCATGCGCTAAGGTGATTTCAGAGGATACTTATGAAGAAAATTACTTTAAATTACATGAACTAGCTAGCAAAAGATATAACATACTAATTAAGTCAGATTCCACCAAAATTAAGATATATAAAAAGCTGGGAGATTATCTTTTAAGAAGAGGATATAAGTGGGATGAAATTAAAAAAGTATTAAAAGATTTAATTAATGATGATTACGAGTAGAACGTAGTAAGTATAATTGAACTTTTATGTTTTAATAATGAAGGCAGGTGATAAAGTTGTTTAAAGAGCCCCTAACTTTAGTTCTATTATTAGTGTTTATGTACCCGATAGTTCAAGGGTTTATATTTAAATTTTCATCTCAAGATTTAAAAGGATCATTCCAGGGGATTATTGGTAGTGTTTCTTTTTTAACTTCATTGTTTTTAGGTATTTACTTTACCAAAAAAGTTTTTATTCAACATAATGAAATCATGTACCAAAAAATATATGACTCTATACCAATTCAAGTTGTAGAGTTTATAAATAGTAAACCATTAGTAGTCTATGTGTTATTTATGCCAATAGTGGTTTCGATAATTTATAGCATAATAAGTTATGTAGTTAATTTCATTAGTAGAATTACTTTTTATCCACTGTTTGATACTATCGAGAATAAAATGAGATCTAAAAGTGTTTTTTTTAAGAGATTTATGGGTTCAATATTTCAAGTGCCTAGGGCATTAACCTATGTAATTGTTATTACTTTTATATTGAATTTTTTATCTCTTCTTAACATAACCGATACATATAATAAGTATCTAGAAGAATCACAATTATATAATTATATATCCAAACAAGTAGTTATTCCACTTACTAATTCGAAAATTGCTAAAAAACTTCCGAATATTGTTAATGATTCCTTTAAGATTGTAGTAAAAGAAGCTGCTGAATCAGATAACAAATTGCAGAACAACCCACAGAATAGTTTACCTAACAATTCAAAAGTAATAACTTATTACAATGGAGTTACACTAGAGCAAGGGATTAAGTCTAATGAAGAAATTGATAAGTTTGCAGTGAACCTTGTATCTGATGAAAAGGCCACAATAAAAAAAGCGGAACTTATATATAAATGGGTGGGTAGTGAAATAGTTTATGATGATGAAAAAGCAACTAGAGTATTAAATAACGACCTAGAAGTTGAATCTGGGGCCATTCCAACTTTTAACTCAAGAAATGGAATATGTTTTGATTATGCTTGCCTTTTTGCAGCCATGAGTAAAGCTAATAACATAAAAGTTAGAATTATAACTGGTCAGGGATTCAATGGAAGTAATTGGGTTAGTCATGCTTGGAATCAAGTGTACATTGAGGATGAAAATAGATGGATCAATGTTGATCCCACATTTTTAATTGGTGGGGACTATTTTGATAGTGAAAGGTTTGATATTGATCATAAAGAGGAAATTATAGCTGGAGAATGGTAGAAAATACATTATAAGATAATAAATTAATATAAAATAGCCTCCTATTTATTAGGGGGCTATTCTATAGCTTTTTAATAATAAGTTAATTGCTTTTTCACAATCTTCATCATCATTATTTAGTGACCAAGCAGTATTAAAGTAATACAATGATTTTGGCTTGTTAAGGCACATAGCATAGCAATAAGCTAAGTTAAAAAAATATTTACTTTCTTTACGTAAAGATATAGCCGCGTGGAATATTGGAATTGCTTTTTCGTATTCTTTTAAGTGAATAAAACATACAGCAGTATTATAAAGGGCACCGGCCTCATTATCTTTCATTTCAGCAGCTTTTTTATATAGGGTTATTGCTTTGTTGTAATCCTTAGTATTGTATATGTCGTTAGCCTTTTGAAAATAGTCCATGAGCATCCTCCTTATAGTTCTCTAACAAGTTATAGTCTCCAAAGAGTTATAAATGTATTATAAATAAATATATTGTTACTTTGTAATTATTATTCTTATTCCATTTAAATTCTAGCCCAAGGGACTTAATAATATTCACGTATAACAAAATATTATTTATTTTTGTTTACAACTTTTCTCTCTATAAACGCAACCATCTCATACATGAGGTAAGCTAAGATAGAAAGTATCACTATACTCATCATTACCATATCTAATTGAGAAATTTGCCCGCCAAAGATTATAAGGAATCCCAAACCATTTTTAGCCACTAAGAACTCACCCATTATTACACCAACCCATGAGAGGCCAACATTAATTTTAAGTGCTGAAATCAGAGTTGGAATAGAAGCAGGAATAATTAAATTAATTAATATTTGGAATTTAGAAGCTCCGAAGGTTTTTAAAAGCTTGATTTTATCTTCATCCACTTCTTTAAAACCATTTAGTATATTTATTATAGTTACAACAATTGATATTAAAAGAGCAATGACTATTATTGCTTTTATTCCGTTGCCTACCCAAAATATAATAATAGGCGCAAGAGCTACCTTAGGTAGGGCATTTAATACTATCAGATATGGATCCAAAACTTTTGAAACAAAATCGGACCACCATAATAGTATTGCAATTATGGCACCTAATATTGTTCCTAGTAAAAATCCTATTATAGTTTCAAAACAGGTTATTGAAATAGCAGTTAGGAGTGTACCCTCAGAATATATTTGCATAAATGATTTATACATTTTTGAAGGTGTGCTAGTAAGGAAAGAATCAATTAAGTTAAGTCTTCCAGCTATTTCCCACAAGCTGAAAAATACAATTAATATAAGTATTCTTGTAAAAACAATATAATATTTCTTCTTTTTTAAGTCTTTAATATAATTTTTGTGTTCATCGCTTTGTATCAGCATTAACATTCAACTCCTTCCAAATTTCATTGAAATAAACTCCGAAATTTGGAGCTTCTCTGCGTTTTAAAGGACAAGAAAAATTTTCTTCAAATTTAAGAGGGATATCCTTAATAATTATTGCCGGGCGATTTGAAAGAATAATAATTTCATCTGACATAGAGATAGCCTCTGATATATCATGAGTTACCATTATAGTAGTTTTCTTTTCTTTTTTTATGATCGCGTATACTTCATCACTAATATTTAATCTTGTTTGATAGTCTAAGGCGGAAAAGGGTTCATCTAAAAGTAGTATTTCAGGTCTAAGTGCTAGGGTTCTAATTAGAGCAACCCTTTGACGCATGCCTCCGGATAATTCTCTAGGATGGTGATTTCGAAATTCCCAGAGATTATAGTTTATTAGAAGAGTTTTTACTATATTTTTATTGTCATCTGTAATACGATGGTTAATTTTAAGTCCTAAGAGTACATTGTCCCATACAGTTAACCAGTCGAATAGCTGATCTTTTTGAAACATATATCCAATCTTTGAGTTGGCTCTATTATCAAGGTGATTAATTATTACTTCGCCAAATGATGGCGTAATTAAGCCAGCTATTATATTTAATAGCGTAGATTTTCCACAGCCAGAAGGACCTACAATGCTTAAAAAATGTCCTTCTTGTACACTAAAAGAAATATTATCTAAAGCAGGAGTTTCTGCAGTTAAAGAATGGTAATTCATGGATATATTATTAATTTCTACTTTAATCACTTTATCATCTCCCTTCAACTTATAGTTTAGTATATGAGTTTTAACAATGTATTGTTAACGACATTTAATTTGATTTATAATATTAAAGTTTTTAGAAATCAAATAAAACAATTATTAATTTTTTGTGAATTAGGTTGATATTTACAGGGAATATGAATAATATGTAATTAATAGAAAGTATATATAGGAGGCTGAAAACAGATAAAATAAATTGTATTTTTGAAGAATAAGGATATAGATATAGGAATAGTGTGTTATTTACTGAAATATGATATAATTTCAAATATTATTAAGATTGAATTTGAGCAAATAAACATATATAATTAAAAATTAGGGTTATAAAATACAAAAAATATTAACTCGCGGAGGAAAAGAAGATAATTATGAAAAAAATAATACATGTTGGATTAGATGTAGGATCAACTACTGTTAAGATAGTACTTATTAATGAGCAAGAAAAAATAATATATAGCAAGTATCAGAGGCATTTCTCTGATATAAAAAGTACAATAGCAGACCTTTTAAGTGAGGCTTATAGAAAGTTTATGGAATGTGATATTACTATTATTGTAACTGGATCTGGTGGACTAGCTCTATCTAAATGGCTAAGCATTCCATTTATGCAGGAAGTGGTAGCCGGCACATATGCTATAGAAAATATTATACCAAGAACTAATGTAGCTATAGAGCTTGGTGGGGAAGATGCAAAAATCATATACTTTGATGGAGGTATTGACCAAAGAATGAATGGTACTTGCGCTGGTGGAACTGGTGCATTTATTGATCAGATGGCATCCCTTCTTCAAACAGATGCAACAGGACTCAATGAACTTGCAAAATCTTATAAAACTATATATCCTATTGCTGCTAGATGTGGAGTTTTTGCAAAAACTGATATTCAACCCTTGTTAAATGAAGGGGCGGCAAGAGAAGATATCGCTGTGTCAATTTTTCAGTCGGTAGTTAATCAAACTATTAGTGGACTTGCTTGCGGTAGACCTATTAGGGGAAATGTCGCATTTTTAGGTGGACCATTATATTTCTTGTCCGAGCTTAGAAAGAGGTTCATTGAAACTTTAAAGTTAACAGAGGAGCAAATTATTTTTCCAAAGGATTCTCAGCTATTTGTTGCGCTAGGGGCTGCTATGGCATCAAAGGATGAGGCCACTATTTCTTTTGAATATTTAAATGCACAACTTCCAAAATTAAAAGAGGCTACTAGTCACGAAATTCAAAGACTTAGACCACTATTTTTAGATCAAGAGGAATTAGAAGTTTTTAACCAGCGTCAAAGCCAATATAAGGTGGCGAGAAGAGAATTATCTACTTATAGTGGAAATTGTTTTTTAGGAATAGATGCTGGGTCTACGACTACTAAAGTTACACTTATAGATGACGCGGGTGCACTTTTATATTCCTACTATGGAGGAAATGAAGGCAATCCACTAAGGCTCGTTAGAAAAATATTAAAAGAGTTATACGCTATTCTACCAAAGGATGCAATTATCTTGAATTCAGCAGTAACAGGTTATGGTGAAGGTTTAATAATGGCTGCTTTAAAGGTAGACATTGGAGAAATTGAAACTATAGCTCATTACAAGGCAGCAGAATTCTTTTTACCAGGAGTAGATTTTATATTAGACATTGGTGGACAAGATATGAAATGTTTAAGAATAAAAAATGGTGTCATTGATAGTATAATGCTAAATGAAGCTTGTTCCTCTGGTTGTGGGTCTTTTATAGAAACATTTGCTCAGTCTCTAAATATGGGAGTAGAAGATTTTGCAACTGCAGCACTGCACGCTAAAAGCCCCGTGGACTTAGGTTCAAGATGTACTGTGTTTATGAATTCAAGAGTTAAGCAGGCTCAAAAGGAAGGTGCATCTGTAGGGGATATATCAGCAGGACTTTCTTATTCAGTAATTAAAAATGCACTGCTTAAAGTTATTAAGATAAGAGATCCAAAAAATATGGGTAAAAAGCTAATTGTTCAAGGTGGAACCTTTTATAATAGCGCAGTACTTAGGGCTTTTGAAATTATTTCAGAGAGAGAAGCGGTTAGACCAGACATTGCAGGTTTAATGGGTGCCTTTGGCGCTGCACTTATTGCAAGAGAAAGATATGAGGAAGGTAAAATCACTACATTATTATCTTTGGAGCAATTAGATGATTTTATCGTTGAAACCACCATGGGTAGATGCAAGCAGTGTGCTAATCAATGTGTTCTTACAATTAATAGATTTGATAAGTCACGGCAATTTGTATCTGGTAATCGTTGTGAAAAAGCACTAGGACGTAGTTCTAAAAAAGAAGAAATTCCAAATGTATATGACTATAAATATAAAAGAATATTTGATTATCTTCCACTAAAGAAAGAAGAGGCCCCTAGAGGCACAATAGGTATTCCAAGAGTGCTTAATATATATGAAAATTATCCATTCTGGTTTACATTCTTCACAAGTTTAGGATTCAGGGTTGAACTTTCAGAGAGATCTTCAAAAAATGTATATGAAATGGGACTAGAGACTATACCCTCAGAATCAGCTTGTTACCCTGCTAAAATAGTACATGGTCATATAATGAGTCTTGTAAATAAGGGAATAGAAACTATATTCTACCCTTGCATTCCATATGAAAAAAAAGAGCAACCGGGAGCTGATGATCATTATAACTGCCCTATTGTAACTTCGTATCCTGAGGTAATAAAAAATAATATGGATATTCTGAAGGAGAAAAATATAAAATTTCTAAGTCCTTTTATTTCTTTAGATAATGAGAAAGCATTAGTTAATAGATTAAATGATGAGTTATCATGTTTTGCCATCCATAAAAGTGAAATTTCTATTGCTGCTAAAAAGGCATGGATTGAAACTGAAAAGGTTAAATTGGACATTCAAAGTAAAGGGGAAGAAGTTGTAGAATATATTAGGCGGACCGGAAAGAAAGGTATTGTTTTAGCAGGAAGACCTTATCATATAGATCCAGAGATTAATCATGGGATTCCTAGCGTACTTACAGATTTTGATATGCCTGTACTTACCGAGGATTCTGTGGCGCACTTAGGTAAAGTTTTAAGACCTTTAAGAACAGTAGATCAGTGGGTATATCATTCAAGGCTTTATGCAGCAGCTAGTTTTGTAGCCAGTGAGCCTAATGTTGAGCTTGTTCAACTTAATTCTTTTGGATGTGGTCTTGATGCAGTTACTTCGGACCAAGTACAGGAAATTTTAGCGAGTAACGGCAAGATATATACAACTTTAAAAATTGATGAGGGAAATAATCTGGGAGCTGCTAGAATTAGAATTAGATCCTTAAAGGCTGCCATTAATGAAAGAGACACGCATGGAATTCCTCAGAGGAAAACAGGAGAGACTTATAATAGAGTAGTTTTCACTAAGGAAATGAGGAAAAAACATACGATTTTATCTCCTCAAATGTCTCCAATACACTTTCAATTTGTACAGGAAGCATTTAATTCATCGGGTTATAATTTAGAAATTTTACCTTCGGTAGATACAAAAGCAGTAGATGAAGGCTTAAAATATGTAAATAATGATGCGTGTTATCCTACAATAATTGTAGTGGGACAAATAATTGAAGCCTTAAAATCAGGGAAATATGATATAGAAAATACCTCAGTTATAATTTCTCAGACTGGTGGAGGCTGTAGAGCAACAAATTATATTGGATTTCTTAGGAAGGCACTTAAGGAAGCAGGGTTTCCCAAAGTTCCAGTGATATCACTAAATGCTGCTGGGTTTGAGGCAAATCCAGGTTTTAAAGTTAGCTATTCAATGGTTAAAAAGTCAATAATGGCTTTAGTGTACGGAGATTTGCTTATGAGGGTGCTGTACAAAGTTAGACCTTATGAGAGGGTAGTAGGTTCAGCAAATTTACTTTATGAAAAATGGGTAAAAATATGCAAAAAATCTGTAATAAATGGTAGTAGTAGGGAGTATAAAAAGAATATCTCTGCTATAGTAGCACAGTTTGATAAGCTAGAACTTAAAAATATTTTAAAACCTAAGGTAGGTCTAGTGGGCGAGATTTTAGTTAAGTTCCATCCTACAGCTAATAATAACATTATAGATGTTATTGAAAATGAGGGCGGAGAGGCTGTTATGCCTGATTTTCTGGATTTTTTCTTATACTGTGCCTATGATGCTAATTTTAAATATAAATATTTGGGTAAGAGCAAGAAAGCTCAAGTACTAAATAATTTAGCTAT
Source organism: Clostridium sp. (assembly GCF_016650035.1). Taxonomy (GTDB): domain Bacteria; phylum Bacillota; class Clostridia; order Clostridiales; family Clostridiaceae; genus Clostridium_AD. Next base: position 2,205 of record NZ_JAENWM010000044.1, on the reverse strand, counting down.
TGGTTATATAGAAAGTTTTAGGAAACACATGAAATCAGTTTTAGATAATAGTAGCAGATTTCATGCTCCAAAAACTATACATGAGTTAGCTGATGGGGCTTCGCCTATTTTATCACTAGGTAATCAAACAGGTGAAGGGTGGTTCTTGACTGCTGAAATGGTTGAGCTTATTGAAAGTGGAACAAAAAATATAATATGTATGCAGCCTTTTGCTTGTCTTCCAAATCATGTTACAGGAAAAGGAATGATTAAAGAGTTAAAGAGAAGGTATCCGGGCGCTAATATTACGGCTATAGATTATGACCCAGGTGCTAGTGAAGTAAATCAAATTAATAGAATAAAATTAATGATGTCTGTTGCATTCAAAAACATTAAGAGTGATGTAGAGGTTGAGCATGCTCATGAGGAAGTAGCGAGTGACAAGAAGATGGACTAAGCAAAGTATGAAAGCTCACCTTCGTGGCTTGCAATACGAACTCAAAACGTGAAATTCCATAAGAAATTCTAAACTTTTGCTCATATAAAATCCCCTAACGTTCACATTCGCCATCCTGGCTCAGGTTCACTGGCCTTCCGTCCTGGAAGGCCTACGGGGATTTTATATTTGCAAAACAAGAATTTCTAAATGGAATTTCAATGTTTTTTCGTCTCGTATTGCAAGTCACTTCGGTGAGCTTTCATACTTACATAATCTGAGCAGTATTATGAAACTTCGTAGGAAGGCATAATAAATTATGCTTCCTCGGATGATTACGTAAAGGTTTCATTACTGCGGAGATGTATGTAAATATATATAAGTTAATTAATTATGAAGGTTCGGCATTTATGGGTGTGGAAGATAGTATATAATGAGTTTTACAGAATCTTAGTTCATGGAATAAACTTAGAGTCTGTTAACGAATTATAAGCTATCGGAACACCCCTAAATGACGAACATTCATTTTATAGACTTATATTTATTTTAGATCTTTTACTACTTTTTCTGCAAAGGTATTGTTTACAATTTTATCGAATGGTGGCCTTTGAGGAATTAAATCTGCCTTGTAAGATTGGATAATATCCATAAGTCTTGTTAAGTCATCGGATTTTAATATTGGGTTTGGTGAAAAAGCATCAATATTTCTATAGTTTTTGATAGAGTCAACAAGTACTGTTTCATCTGCACCAGGGAAGTAAGACTTAATTGAACTGACTACTTCTGCATCAGTGTGAGTATTTACCCATTTTTGACCTTTATAAATTGCTCTAGTGAATTTTTCAACCATTTCTGGGTTCTTTTCTATATAAGATTGCGTAGCATAAAAACAGGTATAAGGCATGGTTCCAGCAGACTCACCTATGGAGGCTACAATATGTCCGGAATTATCTTTTTTCATTAAGCTGGCAGTTGGTTCAAAAAGAGAAACATAATCACCTGTGCCACCCTTAAAAGCTCCTGCAGTAGCGGTGAAAGCTAGATTAGTAATAAGTTCTATGTCACTACTAGGGTCAACACCATGATTTCTTAAAACATACTCTAAAGCCATTTCAGGAACTCCACCTGGTCTTCCACCTATTAGTGTCTTGCCCTTTAAGGATTCCCAGTTGAAATTAGTTTCAGCATTTCTAGCTACTAGGAAAGCGCCGTCCTTTTGTGTTAATTGTGCAAAAACAACAGGATAATCAGCGCGGTTTTGATTGTAGATGTAAATAACTTGTTCTGGTCCACTGAAACCTATATCTACAGCGTTACTTAAAACTTGTTGCATGGTTTTGTCTGCTCCTTGACCAGTTGAAAGGTCAATTTCAATGCCTTCTTCTTTAAAGAAACCTTCGGAAATGGCCGCATACATAGGAGCATAGAAAATAGAACGAACCACTTCATTTAATTTTACTTTTACTAAAGCTTCATTAGCATTTTTCTTACATCCAGAAAGTAAAGTTGTTATTAAGATAAGAGAGAGAAGTAGGGAAAGAACTTTGAGTTTTTTTATTTTCATAGATACCTCCACATTAAAAAGTTGTTACTAGTTTATAATATGAAAAATTATGTAGATGTGACATTTCAAATAAAAAATTAAATACTTGTCAAGCATTTTTGAAAATGTCCCTAAATAAGTGAAACATTAGCACCAACAAATTGTTGGTGCTTTACTTTTTTATATCATGATTTTGGGTAAATTTAATAGACCTAGTGTATGCTATACTTTTTTTGAAAGAAACATT
>NZ_JAENWM010000130.1 GCF_016650035.1 Clostridium sp. | reverse complement strand
TTGCGCTGGTGTACCATATGCATCTAATGGACCACAACATAATGAAGTATGTGCTGAAAGTATAACTCCTGTAGTTCCACATACTTTTGATAATTCTTCAACAGCAATAGCATAAGATAAATTGTCTCCGCCAGCTCCACCCAAATCAGTAGAAATTGGAATACCCATCATATGATATTTAGCCATTTTTTCTACAGTTTCCATAGGAAATCTTTCTGTTTGGTCTATTTCCGCAGCTAAAGGTTTAACTTCGTTTATTGCAAACTCTCTAACCATTTGTTTTACAAATTCTTGTTCTTTTGTCAATGCAAAATTCATGAATTTTCCTCCTCACTATTCTCTAAAATAAATAACAATTGCAATTATTATATGTTTATTCTATTTTTAAATTCATTTATAATTATTTATTTTTAAAGCATTTTTCTGTTTTGTCAACAAATGCTTGCATTCCACTTTTTTGATCTTCAGTAGAAAAACACTCCCCGAAAATTTCAGCTTCATAAATTAAAGCTGTATCTATATCCATTTGCATGCCCCTATTAATAGACGTTTTACACAATTTAACAGCTATAGGTGCATTGTTAACAATTTTTGTAGCTAGTGCTTTTGCTTCTTCAATTAACTGTTCAGGTTCTACTACCTTATTAACAAGTCCTATCCTTAAGGCTTCATCTGCTCTAATAATTTCTGCAGTAAATAGCAATTGTTTAGCCATACCCATGCCCACAAGCCTAGCTAATCTTTGAGTACCTCCAAAACCAGGAGTTATTCCAAGTCCGGACTCAGGCTGTCCAAATTTTGCTTTTGACGAAGCTATTCTAATATCACAAGCCATAGAAAGCTCACAACCTCCACCTAGCGCAAAACCATTCACTGCTGCTATTATAGGTTTTTCTAACGTTTCTAATTTTCTAAATACTTTATTTCCCAAAATTCCAAATTTTCTAGCACCCATTACATCAAGGTCTTTCATTTCAGTAATATCTGCACCCGCTACGAATGCTTTTCCATCCCCTGTTAAAATCACAGCATAGATCTCGTCATCATTACCAATTTCATCAATTGCTAAATCCAGCTCCTTTAATGTTTCTGTGTTTAATGCATTTAGGGCCTTTGGTCTACTAATTGTAAGTACTGCAACTTTGTCTTGTTTTTGAAGAATAATATTTTTGTATTCCACAACAATCCACTCCCTACATATTTATTTGTTTACTGTTTGTTAATAAAATAACGAATAACCTTAGAAAATAATTGAAGCACTTCGCTTCAATTAAATTATAGCCCTTTATAATGTTTTTTTCAACTAAATTGAATCAAATTATTTTTGTGGATATGTCCTGTCATTCATTAAGCAACTAAGAGTTAACAAACTCTCACTTAAATGAACATTCTCCACAATCATATTTTCCGGCACTTCTAAATCCATTGGTGCAAAATTCCATATACCTTTAACCCCATTCTCTACCAGCATGTCACAAACAACTTGTGCTCTATTTCTCGACACACAAATTACACCAATGTCTATTGGTGAATTCTTAAGAAAACCCACTAATTCGTCTATGTCTCTTACTTCAACATCTCTTATTTTCAGTCCTATAAGCTTTGGATTAATATCAAAAATAGCTTCCAAATTGAATGCTAACTTTTCAAAATTAGTATAATTTGCAATAGCCTGACCAATATTACCTGCGCCTATTATTACCATCTTATACTCTCTTGATAGGCCTAGTATTCCGCTTATTTCATTTAATAATTCCTTAACATTATAGCCATAGCCTTGTTGCCCAAAATCTCCAAAACAATTTAAATCTTGTCTAATTTGTGATGCGGTAAAACCAATTCTCTCACCTAATTCCTTTGAGGAAATCCTATCTACATCATTCTTTAAAAGATCTCTTAAATATCTATGATATTTAGGTAATCTTCTAATTACTGCCATCGATATATTCTTTTTTCTTTCCACAGTTACATCCCTCCGTCAATACCATATAATTTATTTTACCACACTATTATAATTTAACACTACTTTTATTATAAATATAGTATACATTATATTTTCACCGTTTCAGTATTGTTCTATTCTCGTAAATTTCAAATAAATACTATTTATATTTGTCTTTTGCTACAATAAAGCAAATATAAATAGTACAATAATATAGTAACTCATTTTAATTATTCAATTTTGTATTATTTTTATGAGTTTGAAACTACAATGCACGAAAGGGGAAACTAATGATAGTTCTAAGTTGTAAAGATATTCACAAAAGTTATGGTATAGATGTTATTTTAAATAAGATAACTTTTAGTATAAATGAAGGTGAAAAAGTAGGTTTTATTGGAGCTAATGGAGCAGGTAAATCCACACTTTTTAAAATACTCACATCACAACTGGATTATGATAATGGAGAGCTTTTTATAGATAAAAACAAAAGGGTTGGTTATCTATCTCAAGATCTATCACTTGATTCAAATAACACTATATATGAAGAAACACTTTTAGTATTCGAAGGGCTACTTGCCCTAGAAAAAAGTCTTAAAGATTTTGAAACAAAAATGAAAGAACCTTATGATTCTTCAAGAGAAGAATATCATAATAAAATAATAAAAGAATATACATTAGCCTCTGAACTTTACAATAATCGTGGAGGATACACTTATAAATCTGAAATCAGTAGAGTTCTAAAAGGTCTTGGTTTTATGGAAGAAGATTACAATAAATCAATTAATATATTAAGTGGGGGTCAAAAGACTAGGGTTGCACTATGCAAATTACTACTTAAGAATCCTGATATACTGCTTCTGGATGAACCCACCAACCACCTAGACTTAATTGCTATAGAGTGGTTAGAAGATTATTTGAAATCATATAAAGGGACTATGTTTATAATTTCCCATGATAGATTTTTTTTAGACGCTATTACTAATAAAACTTTTGAACTTATTAACGGTCATGTCGATTGTTATAATGGAAACTATACAAGTTTTATTGATTTAAAGAAAATAAATTATGCCATTCAATTAAAAGCATACAATTTACAGCAGTCAGAAATAAAAAGGCAAGAAGATATTATAACTAAATATAGATCCTTTAATAGAGAAAAAAGTGTAAGAGCTGCAGATAGTAGACAAAAGTCCTTGGACAAAATAAGCCGCATTGATTCTCCTGATAAGGATCCTAGGGGAACTAATATTAACTTTGAAACAGAAATTAAAAGTGGCAATGATGTTCTTCATATAGAAAACTTATCAAAACGATTTGGAAACAATCTTTTATTCGAAAATTTAGATTTAGATATAAAAAGGTCAGAGAAAATTGCTCTTATTGGGGAAAATGGACGAGGTAAAACCACTCTTTTTAGAATTATAATGGATAAACTTGAAAGTGATACAGGCATAAAAATATTAGGTAAAAGTATTTTTATAGGATATTATGACCAAGAACAATCAGATTTGAATGAAGAAAAAACTATAATAGATGAAGTTTGGGATGAATTTCCTAAACTGACTACCACGGAACTTCGAACTTCCCTTGCTGCATTTTTATTTCTAGGAGAAGATGTATTTAAAAATATATCCTCCCTAAGTGGTGGCGAAAGATGTAGGATTAATCTACTAAAAATCATGCTGTCGAAATCAAACTTCTTACTATTAGATGAACCAACAAATCATTTAGATATTATGTCTCGTGAGGCTTTAGAGGATTCAATACTAGGTTATGATGGTACCGTTATTGTAATATCTCATGATAGGTATTTTTTAAACAAGGTAATTACTAAAATACTTGAATTAAATCAAAATGGACTAAAAGAATATTTAGGTAATTATAATTATTATATAGAAAAAAAGAAAAACCCTCAAAGGTTTCAAATAGAAGAAGACCATGTGGCCCTTTCAAAAACTCAAATTAATTTTAACAAAAAGAAAAAAAGAGACGTTGAAAAACTAGAAAAACAAAAGAAAACAGATCTTAAATCTATAGAAGATAACATTTCATCTATAGAACAAGAATTAGAAAAGTTTCAGAACGACCTTTGCCTTGAAGAGGTCTATTCAAACCCTAGCAGATGTGAGGACATAAATAAGCAAATTATAAGTACTGAGAAAGAACTCGAAGGTCTTTACGCAGCTTGGGAAGACTCATTATCGGAAATAGAATAAATTTAGCTACTATTTTAAACATCTAACGGTTCGGTATGTATGAAGTACAATGAAAGAGTATGAACTTTATCCGAAGTGACTTGCATAAGAAGCGAAGAAACATTGAAATTCCAGTTTCGAGCTCGTATGCAAGGCGCGTAGGATAACTTTCATACCTATTTAGTGTTTATAAATAGTTAAACTAATGCCCCCTCTAGAAGTACTTTGATATTTTCCTTATATATTTTATTGAATTGACTAATTGGGAGAGGATTTACTCCCAGTCCAACTTCAATTGTATAACCAGGCCTCCTATATTTGTCTATAAACCAATCTTTATATCCTGAGAAACTTGTAATTCCGTAGGTTTCTTCTAATTCATAACCACTTAACGTTGAAAATATCTCTCCTATTCTTCTTGCTTCCGCGCTAGCTAAATTTTGATAATTCCAGTATATTACCTCCCCTTGACTATGATATGCTATTACTAATCTAAAATTGTTTTTTCTTGTAAAATCTGCTACTGCTTTAGATTCTGATTCCGATTCTGGCGCAGTACCTGAATATCTTGTAGGTCCCGGCCCAAATACACCATAGGTTTTTTCAGCGTCCTTTGACTTCTGCCACATAGCATCATAGTTATGATTAAGATCTACCCCTCTATTATTAGCACTCCATGTTTTAGAAAAATCCATACTCCCATCATTCCACACAATTAAATCATTGTAGTATGGGTTACTCCTATTTAGACCATTAAGCACTAAATCAACACCATCTGGATTTACCATAGGCATTACGTATATACTACTTTTGTTCCATATATCCTGGACATTATATCCTTCTATTTTTTGACCTGATGCGTAAGATTCAGAAAAATTTTCAATAAATTTCATTAAGAGCACACTTGTTATCCATTCAACACCGTGATGAGCCCCGTTATAAAAAACTTTATTAGGTCCATTGCCTAGTTTTACATAATACAGCTCTTTTCCGAGCTCACTCTTACCTGCACTTGCAACCTGAATAAACGGATATCTAGCCTTTAAACCTTCTAAATCTCTTTTCATAATATCATAAGTATAATCAATATTTGTATAAACCACATCTAATGAATAAGGAACTATAATCTCCCTACCTATTTGCAAATTATAAGGGTCTATTGTTGGATTAGCAGTAATTATACTTAGAACACTTGTGCCATACCTCCTTGCTATAAGATATAGTGTATCACCCGCTCTAATTCTATAAGTGTCATAACCTATTAAGAATCTATTCATAAGCTTATAAGTAACCTCATCTACTACTCCTGTAGGTACTAAGCCAAAATATCTTTGGAATTTCTGTACTCCCGCTGCAGTTTTAGGTCCATATATCCCATCGAGCGGCCCTACATCATAACCTATTTTGTTTAGTAATGATTGTATTTCCATCACAGCTGTTCCTCTAGATCCTATCTTTAGGATTTGCAAATTCCACCCCCTGAAATTTCTTATAGTACTATTATATGAAATTAACGTAGAACTGTTACATAATGTATAAAAAATATCGATTACTGATAAAAATGCACACTTCCTCAACTAAATATATACAATAAATAAAAGAACAATTATCGTCACTATAAAGTGATGATAATTGTCCTTTTATTTAATATGAAGTATTATACATTCAAAACATCTTCATCTTTTATTACAAAATTAGTGATGATAAATCCTGCAACATAAGATATTATTATACCAATAAAGTAATTTAACATCATTTGCGGTGTTTGCATTAATGGAATAGCTACAAGTCCACTTGGTCCCCAAGCTACTGCCACAACATGTGCTAACATAACATAAGCACCACCAAATCCAGCACCCAAACCAGCTGTGATAAATGGTTTAAACATAGGTAATGTTACTCCATAAATTAATGGTTCACCTACACCTAAGAAACCTGCAGGTAAAGCACCTGTGATAATTTTACATAAACGCTTGTTGTTTAGTTTTTTAGCTTTACGATAAATTGCAATCGCAGCACCAACTTGCCCAGCTCCAGCCATAGCTAATACTGGGAATAAACTAACGCCACCCATAGTTTCAAGTTGAACTACATAAATTGGGATTAACCCATGATGTAACCCTAATAAAACCATTGGTAAGAATACCGCTGCTAATACATAACCACTAATAACACTTACTACAGGATTAGCAGAATTAACTAATAAACTTAATGCAAATACTAAACCATCCGAGAAAAAACCAGCCACTGGCATTACTACAAAGATAATTAAAATACCTGTGATTAATAATGACAAAAATGGGACTAAGATTAAATCTAAGACATCTGGTATTTTCTTTCTTAAAGCTTTTTCTACTTTAGATAATAACCATACACCAAAGATAACACCAATGATACCACCTTTACCAGTAGTTAACGTTGATTCAAGAGGTACTGCTTCATTGTATAAATTAATCATTTGAGATATACCTACAATGTTTGCACTAATTGTAATACCACCAATGATACCACCTAATGCTTCTGTAGCACCAAAAACTTTTGCGGAATTAATACCTGTAAATATTGCAAAGTATGCATAGAATGCTCCACCTATTAATTTAAAGAATAAGATAATAGTTTCCCAGAATGAACCAGCAATTACACCATCTGCAGATAATTGCGATAATAATGATCCAAAACCATTAAATAAACCGGCAGCTATAATTGCTGGAATTAATGGAATAAAGATAGCTGAGATTAATTTTAGGAACCCCTTTAATCCTGATTTTTTTTGGTTGCCTTTCATTTCTGCTTTATTCGCTTGCCAATCATTTTCAACAATTTCAGCATCTCTGTCAAGACCAAATTTTTCAACCATACTGTCTGTTACTTTTTTAGCAGTTCCCGGTCCAACAACTACTTGATAATTATTACCTTCTACTACAACTCCTAATACTCCTTCAATATCCTTAATTGTTTCTTTATTAATAATTGAAGAGTCTTTAACATTTACACGAACTCTTGTCATACAATTAGTTGCATTAATGATATTTCCTTTACCGCCTAATGCTTGTATTATTGCTTTCCCTACTACATCATACTTCATTTATAATATCCCCCTTTTCTATATAGAGCTTTCACGGAAACTCATTAGCTCCTATGATTACTCATTTCTAGTATCATTAATTTTTGTTGATTCCCCCATTTTTTCTGCATAAAACGCTTGACAAGTCTGTAAAAATTTGAAAAATCCCTCCTAGAGACATGTTTT
>NZ_JAENWM010000032.1 GCF_016650035.1 Clostridium sp. | reverse complement strand
TTAGTCCTCTTGCTTCTGGATAACTCAATCTTTTAGGTGATTGTGGAAAAGAAAATAATTCTATTTGGTTATTCCCTCCAACGCTTAAATCTAGCTTATATGATTCCCTCTCTTTTCTATATACTTCACTAATAATTTCCAACCCTAAAATATTAACATAAAACTCTTTAGATATTTCGTAATTGGAACAAATAATTGCTACATGATGGATCTTCTTTAAGTTCATTATTTAACCTCCTTTTTAAAACCTTTGTCTCTATTTTAGATTTCAGAATGATTCTGCAACATATATTTTTATCTGCTAAATACAAATTCTGTTTTAGCTTAATTCCCATCTCTAACCTATAAGGTTGGATTAAATCTAGTGGTCTCAAGGCACCATATAACACCGAAAATATTCGTAAATGGTCATTGGCAAAAGCCAACTGTTATCAGGGCACGCTAGCCAATGGAGTTATTCTTTACTTCCATAAATCTTCAGTTAATTTTTCAATTTCTCTACGTTTTTCCTTAGTTTCTTCAAAATCTATTGTTATCTTATCATTAGTAATATTAAGAACATCTCCCTCTCTAGCTACAATAGGGATTTTAGATTTCTTAATATCTAACATTTGCTTATCTTCCTTTTCGCATACCGCAAAATTACCTTCAAACCTATCAATAATAACTTTCATGTATTATACAACTCCTATCTAGATGATCTTCTATATCCAGCTGCTTGCGCTTCCGCTTCCGTCTTAAACCAAAATTCAGCTTTTGTCCTACTATAATATGAACCGCCGGGCAAGTGATAGATTTTGGAGCTTTCATTCCCTTTTATAAGTCCGGCACCTTTAGCGTCAACATACTGCTGTTCTGTATTAGGTAAAATAGTTGTTTGGGGAACAATTGCTGGAGAATTAGATGTTGAACTAACACTTGTAGAATCAGCAGCATTATAACTACCAGGAGTCACATTAAAGCTTACATTAGTTCCATTAGAAGTAGCAACAACTGTTCCATTTTCATCTGTTCTATAAACTGGTATATTCTTAGCCTCTAGTCTACTCATAGTCTCTTGTGTAGGATGTCCATAGCTGTTATTTTTACCAACGCTTATTACAGCATACTTAGGATCTACCTTATCTAAGAAACTTTGTCCTGTAGAAGATTCACTTCCATGATGTCCTACTTTAAGTACCGTTGCCGATAAATCTAGACCTTTAGATAACATTTGACTTTCTGAAACAGCTTCTGCATCTCCAGTTAATAGAAATGAAGTATTTCCAAAATTAACTTTTACAACTATAGAGTAATCATTCGCATCTTCATAGTCTGCTCCATTAGGTGATAATATAGTAACAGTCGCATCACCTATTTTAAATGTACTTCCTACTGATGGCACCGTTAATTCTAGTCCTTTATTCTTGACCGAACTTACAAAATCTTTAAAAGTATTCGTAGTTGACGTCTGTTTTGGAAAGAACACTTTCCCTACTTGAAATGAATCGATAATATAGGCCATACTTCCAATGTGGTCCTCGTGTACATGAGTACCAATTACGGCATCAAGAGATTTAACTCCTTGACTATCTAAATAATTTTTAACAACTTGGGCATCACCATTATTCCCCGCATCAATAAGCATACTTGAGTTGCCTTGTTGTACTAATATACTATCTGCCTGGCCTACGTCTATAAAATGAACTTTAAGTTGACCTGTTATAGCTTTATTATCATTACTATCTGTAATTTCTTTCTGTTTAGATGCTTCTATAGTTATATTCTTGGTTTCGTCTACTTGTTGAGTGGTCACTGTTGGTATGATGTTTTTCTGTGCCTCTTGAATCGCAAATGTTGGTACAGTATTTTCAGGTGTACTTGAGCAGCCAATTAAACTGAATATAAGCATTAACCCTAAAAGAAAACCTAAATGTTTTTTTATATTTACCATACTTATCCCCTTTTTAGCTGCAGCGTTAATTTCTTATTAGCTCCAATAATATTAAGTCATCTATAAATAGACACACTCTAAATATTTAACTTCACACATACTATAATTCTACATTAATTCCCACATACCTTTATGTAGATTGCCATTCTTGTAAATAAATGTTGAAAATTTAGAGAAGCTTCAATCCCAGTAAATCTTTTAAAATCATTTTTTTTATTTACAATTAATCTTTAGTTTTGTCACTTCAATGACACATAGAATTGTTATTATAAGTACATAGAAAGCAATTGATTTTTTTTAATTAAAGTCCCCCTTTAATTGAATATAATTTTAATATACATCTAAAGAAATGGAGCCATCAGATATATATCTGATGGCTCCATCTCTTTCTAATCTACTCATTTAATATCAAGCTCAGCCAAGGCCTCGCAAAGACCCATAGAAGTACCCAAATAGTGTCGAAGTTTTATTAGTTTGCATATTTCAACGCACTTTCTGTAATTGTAAGAGTACAACTATCAGCATCTAGTAAAGCCTCTGTACCAAGAGGAATTGTAATCTTAGTAGTGCAATGACCTGCCATAAAATTATATATAGTGGGTTTTTTAGCTTCCACTATAATATCATTGAATACCTGAATCAGTGTAAGATCAAAATCTTCATATTGAGGCAAGCAATTTCTAAAATCGCCTAAAATTATGCCCGTGCAATCTTTAAGCTTTCCTGAAAGTCTAAGCTGAGTAAGCATCCTATCTACAGAATAAGTAAATTCATCTATGTCTTCTAAAAATAGAATTTTACCCTTTGTATCTATTTCGTAGGGAGTCCCAATTGTTGCTGCAATTAATGATAGATTTCCACCTACTATTTTACCACTAGCCTTTCCAGGTACCAGTGACTTAATCTCAAAGCCTATTGGATTATTCATTTGTCCTAAAGGTTTAATAGAAGTTATTGCATTAAGGTAACTTTCTTTTGAAAACTCATTAAAATTCTCTATCATATCTGAAGCAGCCATAGGACCATGAAAGGTAATGAGGTCACATCTTTGATTTAGGGCTATATGAATTGCAGTTATATCACTATAGCCTATGAAAATCTTAGGATTCTGTTTTATCAAATCATAGTCTAACTTATCAAGAATTCTTGGGGTTCCATAACCACCTTTTAAACAGAAAACTGCATCAATATTACTATTCTCAAACATTCTGTTTATATCTTTAGCTCTTATCTCATCATTCCCCGAAAGATATCCATATTTTTTGCCGCAGCTTTCTCCTATTACTAGATTAAATCCTTGTTCCCTCAGTACTTTGATGGATTTTTCAAGTACATCATCCTGTCTTAATGCTCCAGAGGGTGCTACAAGGCCAATTGTATCTCCTATTTTTAATGCTTTTGGTTTATTCATAAAATACTCCTTTCTTAAGGCACACTTACTGGCATAAAATTTTTTCCTATTGTAATGGGAAATGGCATGAATATGTACGATTACCAATTTGCTTTATTTCAGGTTCTTCAACTTTGCATATATCTCTCGCATATGGACATCTTGTATGAAATCTACAACCAGATGGTAAGTTTATAGGGCTTGGAATGTCTCCCTCTAGAATTAATTTTTCTCTAAATCTTGTATTCGGATCTGGTATTGGAGCGGCTGCAATTAAAAATTTTGTATATGGATGAATTGGATTTTTATAAACATCCTTAGTTGGTCCCATTTCCATTATTTTCCCTAAAAACATAACACAAACTCTATCTGAAATATGATTTACAACATTAAGGTCATGGGATATAAAAAGATATGTTAGATTATTCTTTTCTTGTAAATCTTCAAGAAGATTTATTATTTGTGATTGAATAGAAACATCTAAAGCAGAAACAGGTTCATCACACACAATGAATTTAGGATTTAGTGCCAGCGCCCTTGCTATTCCAATTCTTTGTCTTTGTCCACCGCTAAACATATGCGGATATCTTGACATAAATGAATGTCTAAGACCTACAAGCTCTAACAACTCCGAAACCCTATCTTCCGCATCCTTACCTTTGAAAATTTTATGCGTTAGAATTGGCTCCATTATTATATCTTTTACTGTCATTCTTGGATTTAATGAGGCATATGGGTCTTGAAAAATGATTTGCATTTGCCTTCTAAGTTTTCTCATTTCAGCTTCTTTTAACTTAAAAATATTTTGGTTTTCAAAATAGACTTCTCCCTCTGTGATATCGAGAAGTCTAATAAGGGCTCTACCTAAAGTGCTTTTCCCACACCCAGACTCTCCAACAAGTGCAAGTGTTTCTCTTTCATAAATTTCAAAACTTACATCATCTACTGCATGTATTTTTGCATTTTTTTTGTTTATAACTCCGCCATCCGCTGAAAAATATTTCTTAACATTTACAGCTTTTACAAGTACGTTATTCACAATATCACCCCTACTATAAATATTTCCAACATCTAACCTTATGTTCATTACCTATATCAATAATTTCTGGTTCTTTTTCAGCACATATTTCCATTGCGTCTTCGCATCTTGGTCTAAATCTGCAACCCTTTGGAAGTGATAATAAGTTGGGAACCATACCTTTTATGCAATATAATCTTTTTCTTTCCAAATCTTCATCCTTTTTTGGAATTGACTTAAGCAGTCCAACCGTATATGGATGCATGGGATTTTTGAATAATTCAAAAATTTCAGCATGTTCCATTATTTTGCCAGCATACATAACATATGCGTAATCACAAAGTTCCGCAACAACCCCCAGATTATGAGTAATCATTATTATTGAAGTGCCTATATCATCACGAAGCTTCTTCATTAAATTTAATATCTGAGCTTCAATTGTAACATCCAGCGCCGTTGTTGGTTCATCTGCAATGAGAAGCTTTGAGCGACAAATCAATGCCATGGCAATCATAACTCTTTGCCTAAGACCACCCGACAACTGATGAGGATATGCATTAAATCTTTTTTCAGGTTCTGGAATACCAACTAACTTAAACATTTCAATTACACTTTTCTTAGCTTGCGCCTTTGTGATATCTTTTTTATGAATTAGAATTGCTTCAGCTACCTGTTTCCCAATAGTATAAACTGGATTTAGTGAGGTCATTGGTTCTTGAAAAATCATAGAAATTGAATTTCCCCTAATTCCTTGCATTTCTTTAATAGTTTTATTTGCAAGATCTTCACCCTCAAAAATTATTTCACCGCCTACGATTTTGCCAGGCTCCGAAACTAGCTTTAAAATTGATAGTGAAGTTACGCTCTTTCCACACCCTGATTCCCCAACAATTCCAATAATTTGTCCCCTCTTAACACTTAGACTTACTCCATCTACAGCAGGTACTATTCCTTTATCAGTATTGAAATAGGTTTTTAAATTATTTATTTTAAGAAGCTCCTCAATATTTTCCAAAATATTATCTCCTTCCTACTCTATTGTTTTAAATAAGGGTCAATTGAATCCCTTAATCCGTCGCCAAAGAAATTGAATGCAAGAACAAAGATTAAAATAGCAATACCTGGCGATATGGCAACCCAAGGTGCATTGAATAAAAATTCCTTTCCATTGGATACCATAAGTCCCCAACTTGATGCAGGAGGTTGTGCTCCAATTCCTAGGAAGCTTAGACTAGCCTCTGATAATATTGATTGTGGAATATTTAAGGTAAATAGGACAAGTAGTTGTGGTATGCAATTGGGGAAAATATGCTTTAGCATAATAAGGGAATTCTTAACACCAATGGCCCTTGCTGATTCAATGAATTCTTTATTCTTAATGGATAAGGTTTGAGCCCTAACAACTCTAGCTGTGCCCCCCCATCCAACGATACTTAACGCAATAAATATATTAATTAAGCTAGCACCTAAAGTATACATAACCACCATTGCAAGTAGTAGCGATGGAAATGCAAGAACCATATTAACAACACTCATTATAATAAAATCTATTTTACCACCATAATATCCAGATATAATTCCAAGAATAGTTCCTATTATCATTGAAATTAAGGTGGGAACAAGTCCGATCATCAAAGAAATACGTGCTCCATATATTATCCTAGACAAAACATCTCTTCCATACATATCTGTCCCTATCCAATGTTTCAGACTTGGCGTTAAAAATTGATTATTCAAGTTGACTTTATAAGGGTCATATGGTGCTATAATTGGTGCAAAAATTGCCATTAATATCACCAAAATAATTACTATTCCACTAACCGCAGCTAATTTATTTTTTTTCATAGATTTAAAGAATTCTTTAAATGCATTCTCATTTTCATAGTCATCTAGTTCTTCTAATGTATCTTTTTCAATCATTTTACCCATCATGTCCACTTGCACCCCCTATTAATTGTATTTAATTCTTGGATCCAAATAAGCATATAAAATATCTGCAACTAGATTACCTATTATAACTAAAGATATTGTAAACATAACAGCCCCCTGCAGTAGGGGCATATCTCTAGTCTGAATTGCATTTACCGCAATACGTCCAATACCTGGTATACCAAATATGCTTTCGGTGATAACTGCTCCTGAAAGAAGTCCAGCTACCTGAAGTGCCATAACTGTTACAACTGGCAACATTGAATTTTTTAATGCATGTCCAACAATTACTTTTATATCATTAAGACCCTTGGCTCTTGCAGTACGAATATAATCATTTCTCATAACTTCTAAGAGGCAAGACCTTGTAAGTCTTGCTATTGTACCAGCCGCACTCCAACCAAGTACAATTGCAGGCATAATAACATATTGAGGACCATTAAACCCCGAAACCGGAAGTATACGGAGTTTCACTGCAAATATATATTGAAAAATTAGTCCTGCCCAGAATACTGGCATTGATACGCCAAGTAATGAAAAACCCATAACAAAATTATCTGCAAATGAATTTCTTCTAACTGCCGATAATATACCTGCAGGAATTCCTATTACCCATGAAACCACCGCAGCACTTAATGCTAGAATTAGTGTATTTGGAAAGGCACCAATCAAAAGTGAAGTTACCGGACGATTTAATTTATAAGATATTCCAAGGTCACCCTTTAATGCGTTAAAAATAAATCTAAAAAATCTTATATATGCTGGATCATCTAAGTTCATTTGGGCTCTAACATGTGCTATAACATCTGGACTTACATGTTCTTTCATCATAAGTGCAACTGGATCCCCTGGAACAACGTTAAGCAAAACAAATGTCAAAAGTGATATTCCTAGTAAAAGAGGAATAGAGTATATAATTTTCTTTATAATGTACTTTAACATTAAATCCCCCCCTGTTGGATAGTTTTTTATTATTCATTAAAAATTTTGGGCTATCTTAAAAAAGATAGCCCAAAGCAAACTATTTTCCTTCAAGAGTAATACTGTAATACGGCATGTTACTCCAACCATTCCAAGATACTTTAAAATTCTTCACCCTAGGTTGAACAACAAATAAATGATCAAGTGAGAAAAGTGGTATCCAAGCTGCCTCCTCTGAAACAATTGTCTTTTCAAGCTCTTGATAAAGTTTAATTCTTTCCTCTTGATTGACCATTGAACGTGCAGTGTCAAGTTTAGCGAACACGTCATCGTCTTTATAATTAAATGATCTTGCTACTGAATTTTTTTCCGAGAAAAAAGTATATATAAAGTTATCCGGATCATTATAGTCTGCAGACCAATCTGCTTGATACATTGGTAGTTTCCCTTCTTTTCTTTCAGCATAATAACTTGCTGAGTCCTTTTGAAGTATGTTAGCTTTTATTCCAATATCTGCTAGCATAGATTGAACCGCTTCATTTATCTTTAATGCACTTGAACTATCAGTTACCATTGCAATATCCATAGTAAACCCATTTGGAAATCCTGCTTCTGCCAGTAGGGATTTGGCTTTCGCAACATCAAAAGTTATTGGTGAAACGTCAGGATTATATCCCAAAAGTCCTGGAGGCATAATTGCATTTTCAATTTTACCCTTTCCATAATAAAGCTTATCCAAAATTGTCTTCCTATCAATAGCCATTTGCATAGCTTTTCTAACTCTAACATCATTGAAAGGTTTTATACTCTGATTAATTGAATAATAGTATACACCAACTCTTGGGCCGCTAACAATTTGATTCTTCCATTCATCACTACCCTCAAAATATGGTATTTGTGATCTTGCATTGTCACAATCAAAAATGTCCAATTCTCCAGTTTCAAAAAGCATTCTTTCGGTTTCTACATCGGGAACTATTTTAAAATTAATTCCTTCAATTTCTGCAGCACCTCTGAAATAATCTTTAAATGCAACAGCAATACAGCTGTCATTTAATTTCCAGGATTCTAACATGAATGGTCCTGTTCCAATTGTTTTTTTAGGATCTAGCCCAAATTGATCTCCGGCTTCTGTTGTAGCTTTTCTATTATAGATGGACCCTGCAGGAGTTGCTAAATTAGCAAGAAATGGTCCAAAGGGTTTTTCTATTGTTATCTGTATTGTGTTATCATCAATTACCTTAAGTCCACTAACTGATGTCGCTTTTCCATCTAATCTATCGTTGGCACCTGCTATCATATTTAAAAAATCTGTGTTTAATGCTTTAGTTTTGGGATCTAGCATTCTATCAAATGTATATAATACATCATCTGCCTTAAATATTTCACCATTATGAAATTTAACATTTTTTCTTAGATGAAAAGTATATACCAGACCATCCGTAGAAGCTTCCCAAGTCTCAGCAAGTCCCGCAACCAATTTAGATTGACCTGGGCTAGTTGTTTCAATTTCCACAAGCCTATCAAAAATATTTAATGGAAGTGCATAAGAATCTGTAGTTTTTTGAGCATCAGCGGTTCCAGGGTCTGCACTCATTGAAACCTTTAAATAATTTGTGGTATCTTCTTTTGAACAACCGGTAAAAGAACTAATTATAATAATACTTAGTAGAACCATTAAAAAACTTATTGCAGATTTTTTTTTCATTTTATTGCCCCCCTTATTTTATATAGTACAATTAGTTTATGAATCTATCCTGCTATTAATGCAATACTCAATTAACATCTTAAGAACTATATTTATAGTAATTATACACTAATTCAGCTCAATTGCAATATATGCTTAAAAAATATTCATATTTTGCAATAGTGTGATTATTAAAAAGCTGATTAATCATAAAAAATAAAGTCGTTTTATACGATTATTATGTAAGAAAATGTTCAAGATTTATGTCAGTAATTTCATATTTATAGTGATTAATATCATCAAAATGCCACCATTCGCTATCTATTGTTATAAAGCCATGTCGCTTCATAACTTCTGTTAGCAAATTAATATTCTTTCTCTCTTCTTCATCCATACTTTCATTATTTCTGCAAGCCTTGTCAGAAAAGTCATCAAATTTTGAAGGCATTTTAAGTTCTATTCCTAAATCATCAACAAGAGTTATATCAACTGCAGTACCCTTATTATGTCTTGAACCATTCTTAGGGTTTGCTACAAATTTTTCATCCTTAACAATATCCCAAAAAATTTTTTGTACATACATTGGTCTATAGGCATCCCATATTTTTATTCTATATCCCAGTTTTTTAAATTCATTGTTCGCACTTATTAATTTCAATGCTGTTTCTCTCTGGAGAACACATACTTTCAATGGATATACTTCTGTTTTAGTAAAATTATCTTTTGTTGCATACTTTAAATCAAAAATAAAGCTACTGTCCATATTAGCTACATTAACTAGCCCATTTACGTTCCCACTAATATATTCAATTTCTGAATCTATAATTTTCATTTTGTGCACCCCACTTCTTAACCTATATTTAATTTATATTTTATCCTAAATTATCATCACTTAAATATATTGTTGCTTCACCAATAAAGAACCCCTTACTTTAAAAAAGATAATAAGGCAAGCCCTATTATCTTTTTCATTATTACAATCCTAGTAAATTATCAATATTTTTTTGATCAAAGCCCACTACAATATGTCCCTCAATATCAAGAACTGGAACACCTTGTTGTCCTGACTTGTTAACCATTTCCATTGCTTTTTCATGGTCTTTACCAACATTATAATCCTCATAGGGTACATTTTTAGAATTTAGGTAATCCTTTACCTTTGTACACCATGGTCATGTAGTTGTTGAATAAATAATGACTTTTTTCATTTTACCGCCTCCTAAATATTATTTTCTTGTATATTATACCCTAATTAACAAAATTTAATTTTGAAAATAAATATTATTAGATAATATTTACTTAACAATTTCAAACTTTATTTAATCAGTCATAAACTATAATTCTATATTAACTTTTAAATTCCTTTAATAGTATATTCGCTACGCTCATAAAACTCCCCAACAGATTGAGCGAAAAGTCAAAATACATGCAAGTTCCAGTTATGGATTTTCATTTTTTAATTAAAAATAAAAAGCTCTAGACTTAAAATCAAAAAGTCTAGAGCTTTTTTGAGACTGCGCTCTATTTATGTAACGCTAAAAATATAGGGCCTACCTTGCAAGGTTTAATCTCAATCTTATCCCAAACCTTTCCCAGTACATATGGTTCTACTTTAAGCCATTCATCGAGCTCGCATCTAGAAGGAAAGTCAACTATAAGAACTGAACCTATCATCTTATCATTATCGTCCGTTATAGCAGCTGCATACAAGTGTGTTCCACTGTTAAACATAGACTCCACAAGCGCTAAGTGCTCATCTCTAGCGGTAAGCCTTCTTTCAATAGATTCTTCGTCAATTCCATCATAAGCAGTAACTAAAAATTGCATAAAGATCACATCCTTTCAATATATTAAAATTATGAGTTTTTACAGATAGATTATATTACCTAACATTATAAATAATATCACATAAGCATATTATAAAAAAGATATTTATTGTAGAAACCACTTACAAGAAAATAAAAGACTTTATCGCAAGGTATATTGCTTTTTTACAAATATTACAAAATAATCATATTCGCTACGCTGTTAAAAAACGGGGGGCTGCCTCAATTTTTATTTGAGACAGCCCCTTTTTATGATTATGATATACAATTTCGCATTCACCTTCATCATTAACAAGTAACTTTGATAGTTCCTGTATTTTCAAACAAATGCCTATTATGCTTGTGGAGGTGTTCCTTCAGCATTTGCTACAACTGCATCGATTTGCACTAAAGCATCGTTAGGTAAAACTGATACTCCAACCATTGTTCGTGCAGGAACACCGCCTGGGAAGAATGTTGTGTAAACTCCGTCTACAGCATCAATATCTACAATATTTTTAAGGAAGATATTCACTTTAACCACATCATCCATAACGTGATCGACACTTTCTATAATTGCCTTGATATTTTTTAAGCACTGTCCAGCCTGCTCTTTTACACCACCCGCTACCATATCAGCAGTTTTTGGATCTAAAGGTAATTGAGCTGAAATATGATTGTAATGAGAAAAAGCTACAGTTTGTGTAGATAGTGAACTTTTGGGTGCATTTTCCGTATTGTTTGCTTCTATAATTAGTCCATGTCTGTCTTCAACAAGTTGTGGTGGTGTACCATCTCCGTGTGACACCACTGCTTCAATTTGTACCAAAGCATCCATAGGTAAAGCTGAAACTGCAACTGTTGTCCGTGCAGGTACATAAGCTACGGCTCTTGCGATAGCTGAGTCTGGGAAAAATGTTGTATAAACTTCATTTACGGCTTCAATATCCGAGAAGTTTTTAAGGAATATGTTAATTTTAACAATATCGTCAAAAGGAACATCGATACTTTCTAAAATTGCCTTAATATTCTTTAAGCACTGTCCAGCTTGCTCTTTTACACCGCCCACTATAAGTCTACCAGATTTTGCATCGATAGGTAATTGTGCTGAAATATTATTGTAATGAGAAAAAGCTACAGCTTGCGTAGATAGAGCACTTGTTGGCGCATTAGCAGTGTTATTTGTAAGCTTTATGAGGTCGCCTGATTGTGGTGCGTTTGGAATTGTACCTTCGCCGTTTGTAACAAGTGCATCAATTTGCACCAAAGCATTCATAGGCAAAGCTGCAACTGCGACTATAGTCCGTGTAGGAACATAGCTTGTGAAGAATTTTTTATAAACTTCGTCTACAGCATCAATATCTTTGATATTCTTAACAAATACAGTGATTCTAACAACATCGCTCATAACATGGCCGATGCTATTTACAATTGCCTTGATATTTTTAAAACACTGGTCAGCCTGCTCTTTTACACCACCAGTTACCAATTCACCAGATTTCGGATCGATAGGTAATTGAGCTGAAAGATTATTGTAATGAGAGTAAGCTACCGTTTGTGAATATGGACCGATACCTTTTGGAGCATTTTCCGTATTTCTTGCTAATACTGCGTTATATCCGCTCATGATAGTATTCCCCTTTTGTAATATTATTGATAGAATCATTAAAATTCATCTAAGCAAATCATAAACCTTGGACTAGCTCTAATGTCAATAGGTATTATTATTCTTTTTGCACAACATTTTTTTAAATAGCTTTAATATTACTTTATGGTTTATAATAATAGTGATAAGTAGTTTAATATTTATAGAATGGAAGTGACATAATTATGAAGGATACTTTTTTAATTGGAGAATTAGCCAAGCTTTTTAATATAAGTACAGATACCTTAAGGCATTATGACAAAATCGATCTTTTAAAACCTAATTGTGATGTTGTAAATAAATACAGATTCTATAGTGTTCGGGATTTTTTCAAACTAAGCAGAATCCTATTTTTTAAAAATCTCGATATTTCATTACAAGATATTAAAAAATATATGAATAATAAAAATACAAATAACTTAATGACCTTACTAAAAAATAAGGAAGAGGAAATTGATGTAAAAATAAATAAATTAGTCAATTTAAAAAACAAAATAAATACAAAACTTGAGCTACTCGGAAATATAAAACATGAGCTGAATATTGTAAAGATAAAGCGCTTGCCGCAAAGAATTGGGGTGATTCTAGACATTAAAGATAGTAAAGACGAGTACGAACTTAAAGAATCCGTTAAAAAAAACGAAAAGTATTTAAAGCTCAGTTCCTGGCTTATTGAAGGTCAAGTATACACTTCTCTTTCAAGAGAAAACATGACAAGTGGAAATTTTAATAAATTTAAATATTTCATCGAAATCTTGTCAACTGAAAATATAATAGAGTTGGATTTGATAACGATTCCAGAAAATGAGTTTGCTTGTGTTGTTTTTTTAGGACCCTATAAAAATATCGAAAATCACTATACTGTTCTTATTGAATGGATTGAAGAAAATGGATACGAAATATTGGGAGACTCTATCGAAAAAAATATAGTAGATTATGACTTTTCAGATTCTGAAAATGAATATGTATCTGAAATACAAATACCTATTAGAAAACTGTTATAACTAGAAGTTACATTCTTGGCTCGGGGGGACTTGCAAATAAATGTATTATTGGTAATGTACTTATTGCTTTATTTTAATACTTTGTATAAAATCAGCATTTATAAGCTCCTTACCTTTTTTAGTCTCAACCTCAATCCAATTTTCATTTACATCAATTATTTCCCCAATTACTTCTCTACCAAATGACCCTGTAGATATCTTGCATGTTTTTCCTATGTACTTTTTAATTACCTCGTTCGTCATAATTATTAACCCCTTCCTTTTCTTTATTTTTAGAATTGTTGATTTTTTTATTTCACGTTGTTGTGGTAAAACAAGAAATAATAGTATAAAGAATGGCATATATATCGCAATCCACGTTGAACTCACCTAAACCCTCCCCCACTCGTATTTGTCTTATGATTGTACCTTCACTTAATCATTGATTATTTTTCGTTTTTCATAGCATAATAATTATACGATGTTACTTGTATTAACATAATCATACAGCTCAAGAATACTGGGAATGCGCCAGTATTAGAGGTAAAGTTGAGTAATATAGTAAATATTACAAACCCTAATGATACGTTTTTTGAGAATTGAAATGCACGATACCCAGACTTATAAATTCTTGACACCTGAGCTTCATCACAACTTTCTAAAAATTCCTTATCAAATCTAAATGAAGTTGGATCACCTTTTAATCTATTATCATTTTTTTGTATATACTTTATAGTAATTATATTCAAAACTGAAACTGCTATGGTACTAAACATAAATAGAAATATCATTATATTGGAGTTACTGCTAGTCTTATTGAAAGTCATTCCAAACAACATAAAATTAAGTATTAAGAATACATTGGTTATTAACATGGCTAAATCAAAAGACTTAGAACCGACTTTTTCAAATTCATCAATTTCTTCATCTGATATATTACTTATTTGGCTATAACATTTCTTTCCTCTAAAATATAAATATACTGCTGGGAAGTAGAGGAATATAATTAATCCTAAATGTAATTCTACAGTATTATTTATAAAAAAATTCCCAACTTGACCTCCAATACTCATGAATTCTGATTCATTTAATTTCAATAACCCAAGTGTAAAAAGTGCTCCAACTATGCTACTAATCACCAATAAAAGTATCATTTTAAATATGGTTTTCTTATTCATTATTTCCATCCTCCTCATAGCAAAAAATCTCTTCAACTGTGACATCAAATAATCGTGCTAACTTAAGCACTAAGGTTATTGAGGGATTGTAATCACCTCTTTCAATTAGGCTGATAGTTTGCCTTGATACCCCAGCCATTTGACCTAATTTAGCTTGGTTTATCCCTAACATAGCCCTTTGTACTTTCAGGGTGTTCTTTAATGGCATATAATCCTCCTTTTGACAAGTTTATATTTCATATTGACAAACTTAATTGTCATTTAAAGTGTACCATTGACAATTATAATTGTCAACAATAATCTATATTCTCTAAGCAACACAGCTTGTGTTTATAAAAATGGAACTCATATTAATGTACAATCAAAAAACTAGAGCATTCCGCTCTAGTCTCATATACTTATTTTTATAAAATTATAAATACTTACTTATTACTTTGAATCTTTTTCATAGCTTCTTGAATTTTGAGGTTTATTGTATTAGCTTGTGCTTGGGTAATTACTTTACTTTTTACTAATGAGCTTATCCCATTAATAATAGGTGTTGTATTCGGTGTCGTTACTGTGTTAGGTGTCGTTACTGCATTAGGTACTGTTACTGAATTAGGTACTGTTACTGTATCAGGTGTCATATTGTTTGTTATTGATGCAAGCACTTTTCTAGACTGGGTCTGTGTTATTGTCTTTGCAGTAACTAACTCTTCAAGAGTCTTAGAATAAAGTTCTGTCATTGCTGTTGAGTTAGGTTTTATAGTATTATTCATTTCTTGTTTCGTAACAACATTTGGTATTTTTGTACGACCACTACAACCAGAAAATACTATAATGGTCATACTGACACTAACTAATATTGAAGCAATTTTAGTGTTTTTCATTTCTTCACCATCCTCACATGTAATTTTATTTTATTACTTTATGATTAGGATAAATTGATGAAAATATACTAGCAATATTAACAACAACTTCGGAGGTTCTAATAGAAAACTAAAAATTATTAATTCCCTGATAATCGTTCTCGCGCCTGTTTTTTTGCTTTAAACCACAACCTAATTAATATAAGTATGCCAAGAAGACCAATGATGCATTGTCCAATAAAAATAACAGCTTTAGAAGATGTAAATATTTCAATAAGAGATGGAATTCCATTCCAAAGTCCATGCAGCACAACCACAGTAACATATGCTCCAATGACCCTTAAATTTAATGTAAATTTTCTCGGAGCACTTTCTCTTAAAAGTACTGCTGCTAAAATAGCTGTCCAAGTACCATGTCCTAGTGGCGATAATATCCCTCTGAGTAGTGTTATATAAACAGTGGATGATAAACTTCCACCACTGTTTAAAAATGTAGTAAAGGCATATCCTGAACTCTCTAATGCTGCAAAGCCCATTCCCGCGGTTGCTCCAATAATTAACCCATCTAGCTGAAGGTCATGGTTTCTATTTCTGAAAATAACTAGTACTGCAACGATTTTTACGAATTCTTCAATTATGCCTACAAATATAGTTGTTGATAAATTTAAGTTATGGATAAAAATTGGTTCAAGCATTGCCGCTGCAAACACTCCTAAAAATCCACCATAAAAGAAACCTGCAAGAGTCATAGGCATACTTACATTGCTTAAAGTTCTTTTTTGATATAAAAAGGCCACGTAGATAACTGGTATAAGGAAGTTGCCTAGCATCACTATTGATGGAAATAGATTTGGGTTTTGCGTTAATACCAGAACTTCTAAACCTAATATATATATTATTAACCCTTTTATTAATAGTCTCCACCATTTATAACGTTTTTTACTTGTTTTTTTTTCCATATTTTTTTGTTCCTTTCCATGAACCTCCCATCACTAAAGTGACGGTCTTATATATATTGTTCTCAAATTCATTAAAATTATAGGTGCCATATAATCTTAATAAACTAAAACTTTCTTTAGCGGAATCCAATTCTTTACTTGCTAATGAAAAAATAATATGAAATAAAAATTAGTTAGCCAATGGATTGGTTAACTAATTTTTTTACTTTTATTTAAGTATTGAATTTTATGATTTATGATTTACAAATCCTTTTTCCGTTTTAAAACATGCCACTTGCCACCTGGGTGGCACTTATTAGATCTTTACTATATAATAATATTGTTAGAACAATTAAAATTAAGGAGATTTTTTTATGAATTCAATTACTTCAGATTTTGAAAATAGTAAAATAGGCAAACTATTATTCAAACTTGCTTTACCATGCATTTTGGCTCAATTAGTGAATGTTTTATATAATATTGTGGATAGAATATTTATAGGTAAACTTCCAAGTGGCGAAATTGCCATGGCTGGAGTTGGTATATCCTTTCCTATAATTCTTATAATATCAGCTTTTAGTGCTTTAATTGGTATGGGAGGGGCACCCATTGCCGCTATAAAAATGGGTGAAAAGAAAAATAAGGAAGCTGAGAAAATACTAAGTAATAGCTTTTCTATGCTTATTATTATAGGCTTAATCTTAACTATAGTGTTTTTAATTTTTAAGGATCCAATTCTTTATACTTTTGGAGCAAGTGATCAAACTATTGGGTATGCACAAGATTACATAACCATATACCTAATTGGAACAGTTTTTGTTCAGATAGCTTTAGGCATGAATGCTTTTTTAAATACACAAGGTTTTACAAAAATAAGTATGTTCACTGTAATGATTGGTGCTACAATAAATATAGTTCTTGATCCTATACTTATTTTCACTTTTAACATGGGAGTACAGGGTGCTGCTTTAGCAACAATAATTGCTCAAATGTTTTCTGCACTATTTGTTTTAAAATTTTTATTCGGTAAAAAAACCATTTTAAGAATACATAAGGAATTTTTAATGCCAAATTTGAAGATAATAATTCCTATTGTTAGTTTAGGTGTTTCACCATTTATTATGCAATCCACTGAAAGCTTAGTTTTAATTTCTTTAAATACAAAACTTCAAGCTTATAGCGGAGATTTAGCTGTAGGGGCTATGACCATAATGGCCAGTATAATGCAAATTATTTTTCTACCATTAATAGGGTTAGCTCAAGGCGCTCAGCCTATAATAAGTTATAATTACGGAGCTAAAAACTTAGATAGAGTAAAAGCTACCATTAAACTTTTAATAACCTGTTGCTTAACTTACAGTCTAGTCATGACAAGTATTTTAATGTTATTTCCTGAAAATATTGTTTCTATATTTAACAGTACCCCAGAATTTATAAACATTACCGTTTGGTCCATTAGAATTTATTTTATAGGTACATTTATATTCGGTGCTCAAATAGCTTGTCAGCGATGTTTTTTAGCTTTAGGACAAGCTAAAATTTCATTGCTTCTGGCATTGTTACGAAAGATGATCTTGCTAATACCTCTTATATTTATTCTTCCAAATTTCTTTGAAGATAAATTATTTGCTGTTTTATTAGCAGAACCAGTAGCAGATATTACAGCTGTAATTATAACTAGTATATCATTTTTTATATTTTATAAGAGAAATTTAGACAATAAATCAAAAGTATAGCTTATATCTTTAATCCATAATACAAATGCGAACATATTTCACCATCGAAATCTGCAATCCCAGGTAGACATCCCCATTCCTTAAATCCAAATTTTTCGAGCAACCTTATACTTGGAATATTCCATTCTAACAATATTGCAATTAAATTTCTAAAGTTCAATTCTTCACTCTCTTTAATTGCAAATTCCATAAATTTTGTTCCTATTCCCTGTTTTTGATAATCATTATGAATATAATAGCTAATCTCTGCAGTATATTTCATAGCTCTTCTTCCTGGACGATAACCAGTAAAATATAAATACCCTACAGCTTTGTTATCAACTTCGTATATATAAATTGGATACTCTAATGATTCATGTTGCACAAACCAGGAAATCCTTTCCTCCACAGAAAATATATCCATATCTGCAGTACAACGATGTGTTACAATTGCTTGATTATATATTTCCACCAATGATTCAAAGTCTTTATGTTCAGCCAATCTTATACCCATACTTATTCTCCTTATCATTTCTATAGTTTGTTCATTCCTAACGAATTATCGACAAATTATTCACTTTGCTACCCCCACAATGGTGACTGTCACCTGTCGAATGTGCCTCATAATGGTGACTGTCACCTGTCGAATATTGTAACTGATGTATCAAAATCTGGTGTACTATTAGACTAATAGGGGTTTAGAGGAAATTCGGGATAAATAAGCATTAATAGATTAACAAAAATATTTAAAATTCTCATTCTTTCATGGATAGTACTTTATCTATTGCCTCCTGGATTACTTTATGACAACACTTGCCTAAAGGATTTTTCTTTTGACATTGTGAATTAGTCATTGCTCCAGTAATCTTTAAAACCTCTTTCATATTCGTAGCCCCATCTTTTACAACCGCATTTATAACTTGTTCTTCTGTTACTTCACTACAGTAACATGCATATTTAGGATTTGCATCTTTCTTAAACCAGATAGGAATTTTTACTTGTTGCTTATTAAATTTCACATTTGATTTTGGATTGTAGTATGTAATATCACATTCATCATCCATACATAAGAAATAGTTGTCCTCACCAACCAGTTCCATTGACTCGTCAAGTACAATATGCTTTACTGTAATATTCTTTACAAGAGTCCCCTGTTTTTTACATACAGGACACAAGTTATTTTTTTCTGCCTCACAAGAAGACTTTATTTTATTTTCACAACAACATTCATTCAAAGTTTCTTTTCTCATAGTTTATATTTACCCCCACAATTAATTTTTTCCATTATATTATTTAACTTCAAGTATTTAATTCGCAATTTTCCACAAGTATGTCCTTATTTAATTATACAGAATATCAATATAAATTTCAAATATTTAGCATAAAAATATTAACTCCAACTTCTCTCATTTTCTCTTATATGTTTATTTAATCTTAAGTAAACTATATTTCTACATTAATTTCCAATTTGATCTATTTTATAGGTATTATGGTATAATTAGGTTTAACTTGTAGTTAAACGAGAGGAGGTATTCCAATGGATAGAACAGGAATGGTGGCTATCATTCTAGGCGCATTAATAACAGTATGGACAGTGGGCAAGACTTGGGGTGGTAAAAAAAAATAAATAAGATACTATATTTAAAATTACTATACCAGATAGGTTATGGCATTTACCTCCTAATATAGTTGAAATTAATTTATCTTTATTCGAATTTTACCCATGCTTTTTCCAAACTACTTTTCTCTGCTAATTCTATTATTCTTATTGTATTTCTTGCCTGCTTAGGATTTACTTCTAATTCAGTCTCTCCTAAAATAGAACGATATACATTTTCGTAAAATTCTCTATAATCACCTAGTTCACTTTCTATCTTACCAGTTAATTGTAACCCATTTATTTCTGTATTTATGTTTCCCCATAAAGAACTAGGTTCTCTACCCCATCCTTCAATATTCTTTGGTATTAAGTCATTTTTCAAATTTTCTTCTTGCACATCCATACCATACTTAATAAACGACCCCTTATTACCTAGAATAGTGAAATGAGGTCCTATTTCTTTTACAAGCATACCTGCCTTTAGTGTAACCTTTAAGTTATCATAACTTAAAATCACCTCAAAATTATCAATATTTTCCCCGTCTTCCCTTTGAACTCTCAAATCTGCAAATATTTCCTTAGGAAGACCAAAAAGACACTGAGCCTGATCTATAAGATGAGATCCCAAATCATATAGAATCCCTGATCCAGGTAATTTTTTTTCCCTCCAAGCATTTTGTTTAATATAGTTTCTGAATCTATCATAATGAGCTTCGTATTCGACTATATCTCCAAGCAGATTGCTTTGAATAACTTTTTTCACAGTTTTAAAGTCACTATCCCATCTTCTATTGTGATGTACAGTTAATAACTTGTTTTTTAATTTTGAAAGTTCTATTATTTCATCTGCTTCCTTTGTATTAATTGTAAATGGTTTTTCAACCACTACATTCTTACCACCTTCTAAAGCCCTTTTTGCTAAATTATAGTGTGCTGTGTTTGGAACCGCTATGACAACCAAATCTATATTCTCATCCTGGAAAAACTCATCTATATTAGAAGTAACAAGAATATTTAGGTACTTCTTTTTTATATTTTCTATATTTTTTTCATTTGTTTCATAAATCTTATATAAATTTAATCCAGGTACACTACTGATTATGGGTGCATGAAAAACTCTTCCTGATACTCCATAACCTATCAATCCTACATTTATTTTTTTACTCATAAAATCTTCTCCTTTAAGTTCATTTTATATTTCGTTTGAAAAACAATTCACTTTCTTTGTTGTTTATTTTAGTAATAATAAGCCCCTTTATGGCAATATCATACCATATGTTTCATATGGAATCAATACATGTTTCGTTTTATAATTTGAACGAATCAATATTGACAACATATAAACTTTATACTATGATATTGATATATTCTATGTAAATTTAATGTAAATCTGAGGTGGTAATATTATGAATGAAAGGCAAAATGAAATATTTGATATCCTATCTAAAAAACCTAAGGTGACGGTAATAGAACTTTCAAGACTGCTTAGAGTCTCCGAAGTGACCATTAGAAAAGATTTAACTGCTCTTGAAAACCAAGGATTGTTAAAACGGACTCACGGTGGTGCAACGCAGATTGCCTCAAATTCTATAGAAAAGAGAATGCGTTTTCGTTATGAAGAAAAACTTAGAATTGTAAAGGAAGCCACTAAACTTGTTGCAAACGGAGAGACTATATTAATTGAGGCAGGTTCCACCAATGCTCTTTTGGCGATAGAACTTGCCGATAACATCAATGTACATATTATAACTAATTCTGTTTTTATAGCCTACACGCTGAATCAATATGAAAATGTGAAATTGACGGTTATCGGTGGTGAATTTCAAAGCGAATCAGAAGCAATGGTTGGTCCTCTTACGAAGCTTTGCTTAAGTAAAATATGCGTAGACAAAGCTTTTATAGGTATGGATGGATTCTCTGAAAAATCAGGATTTACCTGCGGAGATTTTCTTAGAGCAGAGGTGGGCAGGGAAATGTGTCAAAGGGCCGAGACGATTATCATACTTGCCGAGTCCTCAAAGTTTGATAACACTGGAATTACTTCCGTAACGGAACTTTCTAAGGTTGGTATTGTAATCACTGATAAGGCTATTGCACAGGAAAAGGTAAATATACTTCAGAAGCATAATATTCAGACTATAATAGTTTGATTAGATAAAATGAAACAAATTCTTCTCAATATATTTAAAAGGTACCTATATGGCAACACTTTAAAAAATGTGTCTACCCTATAGATACCCTTTAATGTTTATACTTTAATTATAAGTTCTTTTCGTAAGACTCAACCATTTTTTTAACCATTTGTCCGCCTACAGATCCATTCTCTCTTGAAGTTAAATCTCCATTGTATCCTTCTGAAAGATTAACTCCTACTTCTTTAGCTGCTTCCATTTTAAATTTATTTAAACCTTCTTTTGCTTGTGGAACTAATTTTCTATTTGACATATAAATTGCCTCCTTTTTATTTAATAATGATTTTCATTTGCATTGTTATTTTGTGCATTATTATAAGAAATACTCATAGTAATTTATGGTTGTTTTAATATAATAAAATAAACAAGGATTAATTTGTTATATTTACAATTTATTTTATATTTAACCCGTTTTTGTTAGTGCTATTAAATTCCTTATTAAGCCTTTTTAAGGCTCTCTTTTCAATTCTAGAAACATAGGACCTAGAAATCCCTAGAATCAATGCAATTTCTCTTTGAGTTCTAGGGTTACCATCAAGTAATCCATAGCGCATTTGAATTATTGTTTTTTCTCTATCCATTAAATTAAAGTTTATGTTATCATAAAGCTTTTGCTTTTGCATTTTACTTTCTACTATCTCAAAAATAGAATCTTCATCACAACTTAATACATCCATAAGGGATATCTCATTTCCCTCTTTATCAGTGCCAATAGGATCCTGTAGGTACAAATCCCCTTTCGTTTTTTTATTATTACGAATAAGCATGAGAATCTCATTTTCTATGCACCTTGAAGCAAAGGTGGCAAGCCTTACGCCCTTACTTATATCAAAAGCTTCAATTGCTTTAATAAGTCCCACAGTTCCAATAGATATGAGATCATCTACGTCTTTTCCTTGATATGAGTATTTTTTCACTATATGTGCTACTAGCCTCAAATTCCGTTCAATGAGTATTCCTTTAGCTACTAAATCTCCCTCATTAAATTTTGTTAAATAGGATTTCTCTTCCTCTTCAGATAATGGTTGAGGAAATGAACTACTGCCAGTTATATAAGCTGTTAAAAATGTAATATTGGAAAGCATATCTAATAAACTATTTATGAAAAACAAAAGCGTCCCTCCTAGTTTAGCTTATTACTATACTATGATTAATTTAAATAATATTGCATGTACATATAATTTTAAATTGCAGAGCTACATGAAAATAGTCTTTTGCATTTTAAATTTTAATGAATTTACAAAAACGGCCTCACTGGAGGCCCCTATACATATTTTTTCATGTGCTTTAATGCATTTTTTCCCACTCTAGATACCTACGCTTGGGATATACCTATTTCATCTCCACCATCATGATAAATTGGTTGAACTAAAGACACAGGATCTTGTATAGCAGCTTTGAAGTATTTACTCCACATATCTCAACTTTATTAAATATCATAAGTTTCTCATTGTAAATACAATTAGCTAACCCTATTTTGTAATCTTAGCTTGTCAGCTACCATCGCTATAAATTCTGAATTAGTAGGCTTTGCTTTTCCATTACGAATAGAATACCCAAAAATTTTATTAATAGTTTCTATTTGTCCTCTGTTCCATGCAACCTCTATTGAATGTCTTATTGCTCTTTCTACTCTACTAGCAGTAGTATTAAATTTTTCACCAATTAATGGATACAATTCTTTTGTTACCGCTGATAAAAGTTCAACATCATTTACTACCATACTTATTGCTTCCCTTGCAAACATATATCCTTTTATATGAGCAGGTATTCCAATTTCATGCATAATATTAGTTATTTGATCTATCATATCAACATCAACTGATTGATTTCTATTTATTTTAATTTCGGTGTTATAAGCATTAGGTATTATTTTCACATCGTCATTATCTATAGTTTTATTTGTCAGCTGTCTTATTCTTCTAATCAATACTTCCATGTCAAAAGGTTTTACAACATAATAATCTGCTCCTAGCGACATGGCTCTTTGTGTTATTTTATCCTGACCAACTGCTGACAAAACTATTATATGAGGCATTGGATCTAAATTCATTGTATCTAGCCTCTCTAAAACGCCCAGCCCATCAAGCATAGGCATAATTATATCAAGTACCACTAAATCAGGTTTTCTTTCTTCAATCAATCTTAATACTTCTACTCCATTCTCTGCGATGCCAGTAACGACCATATCTTTTTGCGTTAATAGATAATCACTAAAAATATTACAAAATTCTTTGTTGTCATCAGCAATAATTATTTTTGTTCTTGTTTCTTCCATAATTATAATCCCCTTTATCCTTCATTTTCATGCTCTAATATTTATAAATTCTACAAGTTATTGGTAAATCCTCCTATTTTATAAAATTATATTAAAAAAGTAAACACCAGCATAATGACGGTGTTTACTTTTTGATACTATATTAATAGGCTCATTTAATCATACTATCGTCCGCTAATCCTGATATCCATGATTAAATCTTCTTCTTCTTCTTCTTCTTCCAAGTAAATCTCTGATAAACAGTATTTTGACTAAATCCCCAAATAAACCTCTTCCAATTTGCCTCAAATTATCATCATTGCAATCTTCGTCGTCTTCTCTATCGTGTTTCTCGTATCTGTCACATATTTCTTTACAAATATGATCCAATTCCTGCTTACTTGGGCAATACATTGTGCCATGCATTGACTCCATCATATCACAATGATACTTTACCATGGGATATATCCTGGTATGAATCTTAGGATACATGCTTTTTAAATCTTTGTCACTTTCATCGTCATCATCATCATATTCATCACACTTTGGCATATTCATCATCATCATCATATTCATCATAGCCATATGCATCATAGGCATATCCATCATTTGCATATTCGACATAGGCATATCCATCATAGGCATATCCCTCATTGGCATTTTCTGTCCATAATTTTCATAGTCTTTAGAACTATAGTTGTACATAAGTACCTCCAAAATAATATTCACGCTTTATATTATTCCGATTTCGTTATTTTGTTACTCTAATAAAAGTAATTTTCAGATAATCCCTACTACTTTTTTTATTGTTTTTATTAGCAATTACAGCTATAAGCAA
This sequence comes from Clostridium sp., assembly GCF_016650035.1. Classification (GTDB taxonomy): domain Bacteria; phylum Bacillota; class Clostridia; order Clostridiales; family Clostridiaceae; genus Clostridium_AD. The sequence continues at coordinate 14,834 of NZ_JAENWM010000032.1, read as the reverse complement.
AATTATACAGGTTGCATTTAATTTTACTTAATATTTGAAATTCATAGGATTTTATTGTATAATTAAGTAAATACTCAATATTTCCTATAGATGAATAAAAAGTGAATTGGAGGTAATTTGCATGTCAAATTTAGAAAATATTTCTAATAAAGTGACTCTTTGAACTAGACAAGATATAAAGAGCTTGGAAAATTTAAAAAACCAGGGAGTACACAGGAATAAAAAGGAATATATTGTGCAACAATTCGATGATATGTCTGAGCATTATATAAATGCTTATATGTGGTTTGTCAATGCTGCAAGTAAAATTGTTTCAAAACCCCAAGGTGTTACATTTCCCACCTGGTGCTCTATAAGTGAAAAAAATATGTTACGTCCTATAGAAAATACCGTAGTATATGTTTTAGAGGTGGATGCATCAGAAATTATCTATTTTGACGGTGCAAAATGGGATTATGTTCTAAACCATCATTATATCCCAAAGGATATAGAGGATGAAAAGTTATATGCCCAAAATATGGAAAATAGAGGTTTTAAAGATACCTATTCTTTTATAGAAGGAAAATTGTCCCACCTTTACCCCTTAGAAAAAAGGCAAGTTATGGACAGTTGGATGAGAGTATTTGAAGTAGAAGACATTAATGCATTTAGTTTGCAGGCAAATATATGGGAAATAAGAGAAGATATGATTGTGGATATAATATACTATAAAGGTTAAAAATCCTAGTGGTATTATGCAATTAAGACTGTATCATTAGCTACAGTCTTAATTGCATAACATGGGAGCTTAACGAGCAATTTTCTTAATAAGCTCTTCAGCATTTACTATTCAAGTTAAGAAATAATCTAAAGTTGCTTCACTAATTGGAATTAGAATATACTCTATATCTATCTCCACCCTCCCGCTTAACTTCATACATAGATAAATCAGCATTATTAATTAACGTATCTGCATCAATCCCATGCTCAGGAAATATACTTATGCCTATACTTCCTCCAATAAATAATTTATTATTCTTATAAATAAAGGCCCTGTTTAACTGGTCCAATGCAGTCTTTGCAATTTTTTTAGCATTTTGAGTTGACTTCAAATTTCTTAATATTATTATAAATTCATCTCCACCAATTCTACTAATTGTATCAGTTGATTCAATAATACTTTTTAATCTGAGTGCTGTAGCTTTAAGAATATCATCTCCAGCTTGATGACCATAATTATCATTAACACTTTTAAATTTATCCAAATCTATAAAGAGAATTGCAAATTTTTCATTCTTATCTTTAAGTAATAAATCAATTTCTTCTAACATCTTCTTTCTGTTAGACACTCCAGTTAGTGCATCATAATATACAAAATGACGTATTTGCTCTTGTGCCTGTAACCTATCGATAATATTATTTTTAAGTTTAAGATTCATTTCTTCTAATCTTAAATTAGCTTCCTTTTGAATTTTAGCTATTTTTTTTCTTTCAGAAATATCGTGTAATTGAGTTAGTATAGCTAATGTGTCTTTATATTCATCATGCATAATTGTTGCTGATAATTCACATACAAGATCTTCCTCACCAACCCTATGTAAATCAACTTCTATGTTTTTAGCCTCTTCAACTTGTTTCAAAGTATTAAAGTTAATATTTCTAAAATTTATTATTGACTGAAGTGAAATTTGATTTAAATCTTCATAATTATAGCCAGTTATTTTTAGTGTTGCCTGATTACAATTTTTCACAAGAAAATCTTCACCCAATATGAAGATTGGTTCATTTACAGCTTGAAAGATATAATCTGATACAATTCTATTAGAAATTGACATCATTTTATACTTATTAATTGCATACCACATTCCAACCATTCCAATTAACATTGCTATAAGTCCAAATGGGAAAATCCTAATGCCAAGAAGTGGACAAATAAAATCTGTTATTGAACCCAGACAAAAACTAATTATACTGGTAATCATAATAATTTTCATTTGTTTCTTGACTCTATTCTTTCTAGAATTTTTCATTATTAAATATACTATTACAAAATCCGTTATAAGTAACACTGCAAGATATATACTGAAGATATTACCGCTGGTTGTAGTAAAATATAAATTACTTACAAAACCATAAGATTCATTACTTATTATCTTAGAAGGTTCATATGGTAAATTATATACGAAAAATATTATTGATGGTATATATACTAAAAGATGTATTTTAATGTCGGATTTTTTATTCTCTATGTTTTTAAGAGAAAGAACGAATGTCAAAATCAAGCCATTAAAAAAACAACTACCAAATAAAGCAACTAATCTCCATATATTCGCAATTTCTATATTAGGAGAAATTAACATAAACGCATAACCTATGCACCAAAAGGAAATAGAAATACATATTATCAAAAATATTACATTAATTTTTGATCTTTTATCTTTCTTATAACTATAGACACCAATCGATAAATAAAAAATTAAACATATACACAATATTGTAAATAATATGATTTTAATATTTTCCCCACTTATCATCACCACTCTCCGCCTTTCTATATTTTATACATAAATCCCTATTTCTTCATTTCTATTTTCAGTTTTGCACTTTGCTATATTAGATTGGAAAATGGTTAATAAGATTCCAGCAATTAATGGTTTTTTAAATTTTAAGGCTCCGATGCTATGAACTATAGTAAAGAAAAATATATTCATAATTGACGCTGGTATAAACGGAAGCATCCACAAACTATAATTCTACATTAATTCCCAAATTCCTCTATATAGAGTAACATTTTTGTAAATATGTTCTAACAATAAAAAACACTTTAGCTTTGAGACAACTACTTCTATTATAAATAAAAAAAGATAGTCTAAAGAGGTATTTGTCGACATATGTAGAATAGTATATTAAATTAATATTTTACTGAAAATAACATCTAAATTTGAGATTACGGGGGAATTAATCCATGAATAATAATGAAAATGAAAATATCAATACAGCAAATGATGCTTCTTTTTATAAGCGTCTATTTATAAACAATCAAGAAATAATGCTTCTAATTAATCCTCAGACATCTGAAATTAAAGATTGTAATTTAGCAGCCTGCTCCTTTTATGGTTATCCTTATTATGAAATGATTAAATTGAAAATTACTGACTTTAACATAATTACAAAAGAACAAGTAATTAAAGAAATGAATATAGCCAAAGATGAACAGAGAAATCGGTTCTACTTTAAGCATAAGCTATCCGATGGACAAGTCAGGGATGTAGAAGTTCATTCTACACCTATAAATTTAGAAGGAAACACTTTGTTATTTTCAATTGTATCGGACACAACAAATACTAAAATTTATAGTGATAAACTCAGGATTGAAAAAACTGTAGCGCAGCGAACATTTAAACAGCGAGAAATTAATTCACAACTGCAAGAGACAAATAAAATGCTAGACCAGGCCAATAATCTGCTTTCGGCCATTCTTGAAAGTTCTCCTGAAATAATTGTATTTGCACTTGATCATAATTATTGCTATCTTGCATTTAATATCAAACACAAGAATACAATTAAATCAATATGGGGAAAAGAAATCCAAATAGGAATGAATATGCTAGATGTGATTGGTACACATGAAGACCACGAAAAGGCAAAATCAAATTTTGATCGTGCTTTAGCTGGTGAAAGTTTTACTCAAATTGAAGAATTTGGTGATGAAAATATTTCCCGTTTATTTTGGCAAGATTTTTGGTCTCCTATGTACTCTACTGATGGGAATGTGATAGGATTAACCTGCTTTGTTCTGGATGTTACTGAACTTAAACGGACAGAAAAGGTTTTAAGCCAAGAAAAAAATTTTGTAGAAGCACTATTGGAAAGTGTTCCAGGTTATCTTTATGTTTATGATGAGTCAGGTAGGCTTATAAGGTGGAACAAGAAACATGAAGAAATGACGGGGTACTCAACGGATGAATTATCTCACATGACCCTTGATAAATGGTTTGAAGGGGAAGATGCTATAAGAGTAGCCGCAAGTGTTAAAGAAGTATTCAGTACGGGAAGTGGAAAGGTAGAAGCAGATTTGATTGTTAAAGGTGGTGGGAAGCTACACGTATTATCAAATGGAGTACGTTTAATTTTGGATGGGAAAACTTACCTTACCGGAGTAGGTATGGATATAACGCAACGTAAAAAAGATGAGGAAAAACTAAAGGAAAGTGAAAGACAGTTTAGGAATGCATTAGAAGAAGCACCAATACCAATTATGTTACACGCCGAGGGCGGAGAAGTTCTAAAAATAAGCAGAACTTGGACGGATATCACAGGATATACATTGAGTGACATTCCAACAACTGCAGTCTGGGCAAAAAAGGCATATGGAATGAATAAAGAAGAACTTGAAGCTATAATTAATTCATTATATAGGCTCAGTAAAAGACAATATTATGGCAAATTTCATGTTAAAACAAAAGATGAGAATGTACTGATATGGGATTTTCATTCTGCATATATCGGCAAATTGCAAGATGGACGTAAAATGGCAATGAGCGTAGCAATTGATGTAACTGAACAGCAAAGATTGAAAACAGCGCTTGAACAAGAGAAGGAATTTTTAGAAACCACATTAATATCAGTAGGAGATGGAGTAATTTCCACCGATAATAAGGGTAATATACTATTTTTAAATAGGATTGCTGAATACTTAACTGGATGGACTCAAGAAGAAGCAATTGGAAAATCTATTGAAGAAGTATTTAATATTGTTAATGAATTCACACTAGAAAAGAGCGAAAATATAGTTGAAAAAGTACTTAAAAGTGGAAAAGTACATGAACTGGGTAAAAACACCATATTAATTTCAAAAGATGGTATTGCTAGACCTATTGAAGATAGTTCGGCGCCTATTATGCAACAAGACGGGAAGATTGTAGGTGTGGTGTTGGTGTTTAGAGATTTTCCCGAGAAAAAACAAAGGGAAGAAGAAATTGAGTATTTAAGTTATCACGACCAACTTACGGGACTATATAATCGCAGATTCTACGAAGATGCGTTAAAGAGACTTGATAACGAAATAAACCTTCCTATGACCATAGTTATGGGTGATGTAAATGGGTTAAAGCTTATTAATGATTCTTTTGGACACGCCACTGGTGACCAACTTCTAAAGAAAGTAGCTGAAATTATGAATAAGGGATGTAGATCTGATGATATTATAGCCAGACTTGGAGGGGATGAATTTGTTATTATATTACCTAAAACAGATACTCTTGAGGCAGAAAAAATCATTAAACGTATCAATAATTTGTCATTAAAAGAGAAATTAGCATCCATTACCATTTCTATTTCTTTTGGATATGAAACTAAGAATAAAATGGAAGAAAAAATTGATGAGATATTCAAAAATGCAGAAGATCATATGTATACAAAAAAAAATTTTGAAGGTCCAAGTATGAGGGGCAAGACAATTAAAGCAATAATTAATACTCTACACGAAAAAAACAGAAGGGAAGAAGAACACTCTCATAGAGTTTCATCACTATGCAAAAGCATGGGAAACGCCCTTGACTTAACTGAAAAAGAAATTCAAGAACTTAAAGTAGTAGGGTTACTCCATGATATAGGGAAAATTGCTATAGATGAAAATATACTAAATAAACCAGGTAAACTTACAGATGATGAGTGGTCAGAAATTAAGCGTCATCCAGAAATAGGTTACAGAATACTAAATACAGTAAATGATATGGCTGATATGGCTAACTATGTATTGTATCACCATGAGAGATGGGATGGGAAAGGATATCCTAAAGGCTTAAAAGGCGATGAGATACCATTTGTGTCAAGAATCATAACTATAGCGGATGCCTATGATGCAATGACTAGTGAGCGAAGTTATCAAAAAGCACTATCAGAAGAAGTTGCAATAGACGAGTTAAAAAAAAATGCAGGTATTCAATTTGATCCTGAAATGGTAAGCATATTTATAGAAAAAGTATTGGTTCTAGGTACCATATAACATCAATGAACTTATCCTGTAATAAACATATGATTTATTCAAACTGCTTAATATGATAAATGCAAAAAGCCAGCTTGTAGATGAAATACAAGCTAGCTGTGGATTATTCCTAGTTTCTATTATATTTTTTGCGTGCTAATTTATCTACTTCTAAAACCGAAAGCACCCAAACTGCAAAAGCTCCAGAAAAACGACCTATAAATGATGTTACTTCCGTAGTCAACTGAAAGGTAATGTACCCAAAAACAAACATCCAGCAAATCATAAGAAATCCTCTCAGTGGTTTACCTGATAGAACATGCCCTGATCCTGGTATAATAATGGATGAAATTACTATAATATAAGATGGCAACTGTTTTTTTGATGCATTTTTCACAACAAATCACTCCAATTAAATTTATATTTTTAATATCCCTTTGGACGAGGCCATGCGTCACAAGAAATAAATTCTTTAATATCTAAATATTTATATCTATGTAAAACAAACCAAAGGGATGCTATAAGATAAAACATACAACCTGACACAAGATTTATCCAATAACCAAAATACATACCAATAAATGTTGTTAATGAAATACCTATAATAATTATTACATGCAACTGATATATCGGTGCTATATAACTACGTTGAATATGCCCTATAGGATACATTTTTCTGAATTTAAACATCATATATGCTGTAAACATATATATTAATAATGCAGAAAGTATTGAAAAAGTAACTACTTGATCAAGTAACCCAGTAAATCCAAAAGCTATAGCTATCGGAAGTAAAAATAATATTGCCCTATAAGGTGTATTATACTTAGGATGAACAACAGCAAAAAAATCTGGTATCAATAAATCTTTTGACATCGCATACCAAGCTCTACTTGAGTCAGTGATACATCCATTAGCACTAGCTAAGCAAGCAAACATTGTCCCTATAAAAAGTGCATTTGCAACAAATGCACTACCTGTTCCCTTTGCAGCATCAAAAAGAGGATAAACTGAATTTTTTAGTATATTAGCATCTACCATGCCTGAGCATATAAACCAAGTTGTTGTTCCTCCAATAAGCAGAGTTACTAACCCAACAGTTGCTCCCACTGGAATAGAACGTCCTGCTGAACGACATTCCTCAGCAGCTACTACAGTGCCTTCTATCCCCAAAAAAAACCATATACCGAATTGCATAGCGCCCACTATACCTATATATCCATAAGGTAATCCATTAGTTAATTGCGATAGCTGCAGTAGACTCTCTGATGATGAATAAAATTTCGTGGAAAATAACAAAATAAATATTGTTATAAATGCAATTAGTGCAAAAATAAAGTTAAAACTTAATGTTAGGTAGACACTTCTATAATTAAGATATGTCAATGCTAACAAACTTAAAATAATATAAGGTAAAGCTTGCACATCCGGACTTAATGTTTGTATTATTTCACCTACTACTAATGCATCCGCCGCCTCTAGCATTACATATTGAAAAACCATCATTAGTCCTATATTAAAAGCTCCAAGCGGTCCTAATAGATATTTTGCCATGGCATATTGTCCTCCCGCTTCTGGAATAACAGTACCAATTTCTGTATTTACCATGATTAAAGAAATAAAAAGTATCCCAGCTATCCAGCAAGCAATGATTGCTCCCAAAGAACCACCTTTAGTAATACCAAAATTCCATCCCATAAATTCTCCAACTAGAACTATCCCTACACCTAATGCCCAAACGTGCAATACCCCTAAAACTTTCGATAACTGCGATTCTTTATCTTTTTCTTCATTTTCAAATACAGATTCCTTCATTTTTTTAAATCCTACCTTTCACGAAATAATTAATATACTTTTGTATTTTATTTTGATTTAGAACGTTCTTTCTCTATTTTTATAACATCTTTAGAAATTAAGAATACTATTAAACCACAAAGTCCCCAAACAACATAATTCATTCTTGACCAAAAACTCATTTTTCTCCTCCTTCTGTCTCGTTTTTAAAATACTAGCTTTTAGATTAAATTTAACTTATCTTCTCTGTTGCAAATTCATCCTCATTTTCTATAACATCAGCTCTGCTATTATCTATTTTGTTACTATAGACTTTATTAATCATATCTTTCAATTGTTTATCTGATTGATTAATCATGTAGACTACATAAATTACTAATCCCAAAATAGTTATTAGAAAAGTTATGCCATGAAATGTGTAATCCATTCCACTCGAACTTGATTCAGATGCTTTTCCCTGTATTATTAAAGCAGTAAAAAGTGTTGCAAAACAAAGAATCATAATAAATAATACATCAAATACTTCTAAAAATTTATTTTTACTGTTCTTACTTTTATTCTTCATTTTCCTTACTCCTCCTTGTTTTTTTATATTTCATTTAATCATATTGTGTTTTTTTTAATACTTTCTAAATTCTAAATTAAGAATTCTTACTATTTTCTATAGAACATAAGATATCTTCACTATATAACTGATTTCTATTTTTCTTGAGATGTTTTATTACTCCTATTAAAGCATTGGTTGCTAATGTTCCTGTAGTTACCCCTACTGAGACAATTAAGATTTTATATCCTGAATTAGATACTATTTTACTTATGTTAACTATTACACTGCCTAAAATTCCCCACATAAAAAATACAAAGAAAAAAACAAGAGCTAAATCCATAATGTACATTCTTTTGATTTTACTTTCCATTCGTTGTTCATCTCCATATAAATATTATTTTTAGAGGATTGCAGAATATCGCAATCGTTAATAATTCTATTAATGTCCATATCTCATTTTTTGATTTATATAGTTTATCATATATTAACGTATCCGCTGGTTTTAGAAAAAAGGGACTTACTTTATAATGATTATTTAAAATCATTATTAGCCAGTCCCTTTGTTATTTAAATAACGTAAATCTTATTAAAATTGAGTTATTTCTGTTATTTCAGTACTTAATGCAGTTAAAGTTCTCGCAACCATTTTCTTTCTTAATCTATATTCTTCATCCTTTGGAAGATTAGGATTACCAACAGGGTAAGGAATTGCAATAGTTGGAACAATTCTATTAGCACCTACTGACTCAGATATAGTTGTTATAGTGGACATATGAACTACAGTAATACCGTATCTTTCAATTTCTTTTAGCATCGTTGCACCGCAACGTGTACAAGTTCCTCATGTTGACGTTAATATAACTCCGTCTACTCCAGCTTCTTTTAGTTCTTTTCCTATTTCAGTACCAAATGTTATTGCATTACCAACAGAAGTCCCAGTACCTGTTGTAGTATAGAAATACTTATATACTTTGCCGATAACTCCCTCTTTTTCAAATTCTTTTAACATATCAAGAGGTGCTATTCTATCAGGCACTTCATTTGCATATACTGGATCAAATCCACCATGTATAGTGCAGTAACTGCCAGTAAGCGCATCTATTCCACTTACATCATACTTACCCCATTTTTGCGCACTAGCAGATTGAATTCTATCAGGATTACCAAATGGAACCATACCACCACTAGTTACTAAAGCTATAGTTGCTTTGCTTAAATCTTTGATAGCTGCTGCTGGATCAACTTTATCAAATACTGGCATTGGAAGCTCAGTTTTAAATGGTTCATCATTTAATCGTGCCAGTAGCATATCTACTGCTCTTTCTGATCCTCTTTTATCAGAGAATACAGTAAGTCTCTTACCTTGAGATATATACCCTTCTTCCTCTGGAGATCCGATTTCTTCTTTCCTCATTAGTTTCAATGTAAGTTTAGCCATTGTAGGTAACGCTTTACGCATTCCAACAGCAGAATCTGGTACACTAACAACCAATGCCTTACCCCTGCACACATCTAAGCCTGGATTTTCTATATACATACCTGTAACTACAGGAATACCAAGTTGATCTACTACAGCATTCGCAACCCCAGCACAAGCCATTCCATATCTACCTGCATTAAATGCTGGCCCTGCAACAACTATATCTGGTTTCTGCTCTTTCATAACTTTCATAATATATTCTAGTGCTTCTTCTTTATTTTCATTGAAGTAGTTATCTCCACAAATTAGAGTTCCAATAACTTCCCCTTCTCCTTCAAGCATAGAATTAAATCCTAGTGCTGGTCCAACAGTTTCAGCCTTAAATATTGGCTCTACATCAGCCTTTTCTTCGCCACCAATTTGACCGAAAAATTGATTTACATAGTATAACACTTTAAATTTCATATTCATCCTCCTCCCTAATTTCTTAATATAATTTAACTGTACAGTTGTGATATCCTATTTCTGATGTTGCTCCAATTACTGCATTTAACTCACACTTCAAAGTTCCATCAGCTTCTACTGAGCCTTCCCATCCTCCTGCAAGTGTTTCAATTGAGGAAGAATTTCCTATTACTCTATCTGCAGGTGGTAGTATAACCACATGACTTACATTACCTGTAGATATAACTGCTATTGCCTCTTTTGTTGTATCTGCTAGTGGTTGAGACATACCATCACGACCTGAACATTCGTCAGTAATTAATACAGTCTTTATTCCTACAACTTCTAATCTCTTACATATCATCAGAAGATCGGAGTCAGGATTACCATATCCTTCTTCAGATATAATTACTCCATCTGCTCCAAGGGTCTTACATAGCTTGGCTGTATAATCACAAGTTCTAAATTTACCTTCAAGTGTAGTTAATTCTGGCGTAAGTATTACACCTAGGAAATTTATAGTTTTTCCATGCTCTTTATATAAATCAAGAATTGCAGTATTGTTTTGATGTTGGTAAGTAGTTATCTTATCACAGGCTGCAACACAGTTTCCACTAATTACTGCACCATCTAACTCTTCATTTGGATGCAAAAGTGTAGGTAATATAAGTTGACTATTAACGCCATAAATATATCCATCATGAAGTAGACCTTGAGAAATAAGCATCTCTACGTAAGCTACTTTTGGAAGGCCTGGATATTTCTTGTTTTCCTCAGCATAACTTCCCATTTCATAAGTCAATATTTCATCTGGCTCTACATTTCTTCCTGCTTCTCCAATAAATTCTGCGGCTCTAAGTCCTGCAAGCCTAACAACTTTCTCATGAGCATGTGGAGCTAGTCCTTTTACTGGTTCAATATCCAAAACTATATTAAATGTTTTTGAAAATGGCGTCCACTTTGCGCCTTCTCCCCACATATCAACTACACCTTCCTGGAAACCTACTATATCTCCAACGGTTACAATTGCTGCGCCATAAAGCACATTAACTTTTCCATATCCTAGCTGAGCTATCTTAGTTGTTACACCAGGAAATCCATTACCTTCACCTTCGATTTTCACCCTTGGCTCAATAACGTCTTTAACAGGAATTATTCTTACCTTTTCACCAGGTCTAGCCATGTCAACCTTTACATTTATGATATTCTCGTCTTTCTTAAGTTCTAAAATTAATTCCTTTTCATTTACAGTTAAGATACCACCCTTTACAGTAGTTTCATTTCCTAGCTGTATGTCCACAATATTAATTCTTCCTAATTCAAGTTTCAAGGAAAATCACCTCCATTTTATTAGTTGTTTTTTAATAACAAATTTCTTTCATGCTCATCTAATGATGATTTTAATAGTTCACTATCAATCATAGCGTAATCTTCTGAGTTTTTTATATCTGGTGACCTCACCTCCATATGCTTTCTATAGTTTTCTATACTGTTTTCTATGGTCGCTATATGCATGTCCTCTGCCTTTTGTTGCTTTTCACCGATTATTATGGAACGATAGGGAGAAAATAACATTCTTAAACTTGCACCTAGTGGATGATTAATTAGTTTATAACCTGAATGTACAAAATCACGTGCCTTCACTAGTACATCTTCAAAACTTCCTTCTACAAAGATTACGTCACTATAAGTACTTTTAACTTTTGGATTGTTAGTTACTATTTGGAATAACATCTACTACCCCCCTTTATCATTATGTTTTTGTTAAATATTTCTCAATTGTCTTCACTTATCATTCTACATGTATTTTGATTGTATTTCAAGTATATTTCAGTAAAATTATTAATAATTTTCAGAAAATTAAAAAAACCTAATTTTAGATGAGGTTTATCATCTAAAATTAGGTTTTTATTAATACTTCTAAAGCATATCTGTTTTTATCTTTAGTACAAATTCATCTATATGATCTCTGGCGTATTTCTCTGCTTTTTCTGTATCTTTTTCTTTTATTGCTTCTAATACCTTTCCTAAAGTATTAGTGAAAAGATCCATGCTATCGAAATAGCGTTCGCAATAATGCCACAACCTTTCTGTATGATAATGTAGTTGTGTTAAACTATCTTGAAGCCATGGATTATCACAACTCGAAAATATGATAGTGTGAAATCGATTATCATCATTTATAGCACTTTGATAATCTTTGCTTATATCATAGCTTTCAAGCCTTGCCATTATTTCTTCAAGTTCTTTAATGTTCTCATCACTTATTCTTTCCACAGCAAGCCTAGTTGCAAATGGACCAAGTTCCCTTGTTAATTCAAATATACATTTCATCTGTTTAAAATCAATGGGTGTCACTTGAGCTCCAAATCTTGGTACTATGTTTAAGAGTTTGTCATTATGTAATTGATGAAACACGCGTCTTATGGGAGTTCTACTTATATTAAACTCAGCAGCTATATCTACCTCATTTAAAACTTGCCCTGGATCATACTTGAGATGTATTATTCTCTGTTTTAATATTTCATATATATTCTCTGTATCCAATTTGCTAACCACTATAATCATTCCCCTTAAATTAAATTCTCATTACTTATTATATTTGTTTTTATCAAAATACACAAGGTGCTTTACGGAACCTCAGAGCTGAAACACGATTTTACTAGCTCTAATTTCATTTTCTCCTACTTTACATAGCCCCTCTTTTTTAGGTGTCTGACACGACCCCGTAGAATGCAACTAGAAGTTATATTCTTGCTAAATTTGTTCTTAGTTTTCTTTAAAGGTCCATGGTTTATAAATTCAAGATACAAAAAAAACTAGGAAAATATCCTAGTTTTTTTTATCTATTAAGATATGCCCACTCTAGCTTAAGAAGATATATCTTCGCTTTTTAAAGCTTTCCATAGGGATACACATGCAAATAACATTACGAAAATAAATGGGAAAGCTGCCGCCACTGAAATAGTTTGAAGTGACTGTAATCCTCCACTTAGTAACAATGCACCTGCCAATAGTGCTAAGACCACTCCCCATATTATTTTTTTGCTATTTGATGGATTTAAATCTCCACCTGATGAAAACATTCCTAAAACAAAGGTACCAGAGTTAGCCGATGTAATAAAGAAAGTTACCAGCAAAACTGTTGCAATCAATGATAATATTGTTCCAAACTTATAATGACCCATAATAATAAAAAGTGCTGTTTCAGGAGATGCTACAATTTGCTTTAAAGAATCCATGCTCATAGCTCCTGTAATTCCTAAGTTTATGCCTGCTGCGCCAAATACTGAAAACCATATAAATGATGCCACAGATGGAGCAACAACCACCCCTAAGACGAATTCTTTTATTGTTCTGCCCTTAGATATTCTTGCTATGAAGGATCCTACAAATGGTGCCCATGCAATCCACCATGCCCAATAGAATATTCTCCATCCATTTAGCCAAGAATTATCTCCAAATGCGCTAATGGCTAAACTATCTTTTAATATATCATTCAAGTATAAACCCATACCACCAGTTAATGTATTTATCATTTTTAGTGTTGGTCCTACTAAAAATGCAAGAACTATTAAGGCTCCTGCCAAATATAAATTAACATCCGAAATTATTTTTATACCCTTGTCAATTCCACTAACTGCTGTCCATATATAACATATTGCGATTATTAATATTATTAGTATCTGTACAGTGTGAGTTTCTGGAATTTGAAATAAATAATTAAGCCCACTATTTATTTGCATAGTTCCAAGACCTAATGACGTAGCTATCCCTGCCACTGTTGCAAATATAGCAAGAACATCTATAGTTTTTCCTAAGGGTCCTTTTACCCCTTTTTCCCCTATAAGTGGTTCAAATATACTGCTTATAAGAGCAGGCTTATTCCTTCTATATTGAAAATATGCTAAAGCAAGGCCTATAATTGCGTAATTTGCCCAAGGATGAAATCCCCAATGCATAAATGAAGCTTTCATTGCAAAATTTGCTGCTGCCTCAGTTCCTGGTGTTATACCATTAGGTGGTGCAATAAAATGTGATAATGGTTCTGATACTCCCCAAAACACAAGTCCTATACCCATTCCTGCTCCAAATAGCATTGCAAACCAAGAAGCATTACTGTAGTCAGGTTTAGAATCATTCGCACCTAGCTTAATCTTCCCATACTTACTAAATGCTAGTGTTAAAGAAAATCCAACAAATATAACCATCGATACAAGATATGCCCATCCAAAATTTTCTGTTAAAAACTTAAGTAAACCATTTGAAACATTAGTAAAATTATCTTTTGCAACTATTGCCCAAATAACTATAATAAAGGTTAAAGCTAGAGATATAAAATAGACGTCTTGTCCTTTTCCCTTCTTATCAATCACGTTAGTACCCTTCTTCATATATTTCCCCCTCTTAGTATTGTTAAGTATATCACAAACTTTATTAGTTAAATAAGCCTCACGTTATTATAATGAGGCTTATTTGATTAAAGTTTACAGTTTTACTTTAAATACTGTTTGTTCTTCAACATCTGTAGCTAGAGCATCTAATGCTACACCTACTCTATGATAACGTAATTTCCATTGTTCCATCTTACTAGTACCTGGATGTCCTAATGGGTATGGTATTGAAATTGTAGGAACTATTCTGTTTGCACCAACAGTTGTTGC
>NZ_JAENWM010000053.1 GCF_016650035.1 Clostridium sp. | reverse complement strand
TATAATATTTGACAGCATCTTCTTTAAATTGTTTATCGTGTTGTTTTCTCATGATTAAGTCCCTCCATCTATTATCTTTATTGTAATACTTATCAGGAACTTTCTCAATTTCTATTGTACTATTTCTATTCTAGCACCAGTAAGTAAAAAATTTGAATTAAATGATAGGTTTACCGAAAATGAAAAAGATGCTAAAGAGGCATATGCAAAAGAAAAAAGTGAGAAATTAGAGAGTGGAGAATGGATTACCACTTATAAGGCAACGGAGCAACATCGAGAACTTATTAAGCAGAGATTCTATGAAAATGAGAAGGATATATATGTAGTTTTATATAATGCAATGGTGAGCATAGATGCTCCTAAGACTCTATATTTCCCAAGCAAGGCAGATATGAAATTAATAAATACTAAATATAGTAGGAAGGCTTGGTTCTTGCAGTATAAAGAGAATAAAGAAAATGTAAGTATAAAATATTATTCTTATACATTTGGGCTGTTAGATGAAATTTCCCATATTATAAAAGATAAGTTGTTAAATGAAATAAGAGCCATTACTACTAAGTTTGATAATAAAGCAGAGTTAATACAGAAAAAGTTAATAAATGGGGATTATGCTGAAAAAGAATATAATGTGTGCTATGAAGATATAGAAAAGATATACAAGGATTATACAGAAGAAAGAAAAACTATTAATACAGAGTGTTATAAAAAATCAAGAAAAGAAACTAGATATAGAGACGAAATGATAGATAATTCCTGTTGGGGTCAATGGGAAGAGGATGAGTGTGAAGCAAAAATAAAATCTTTTAAATCTGAAAAATATAAGCAGTATAAGGAAGTTGATGCTAAATATATTGTTATTGCTGAGGGGATATTAAATAAATATGAGTTAGCAACTGTATCTAATTCTATTGGAAATATGAAGAATTGCACTGAGGATTTTATAATCAATTTATTTTATCCTGTGTTTTATTACTTGAATAATAAAATAAAGTCTGAAAGATATGTATATAGAAAGGTTGCAGATGGGGATATAACTTATCTTTATGAGAAATATAAGAAAATTAAAATTGATGCTATTGATAACAACAATATAGTTAAGAATCTGCATTTAGAAGAGAAGAAAAGATTAAGAGTAATAGATGTTAAAAATGATGTAAGAGTAAAAGTATTAGATGCCGAAGTTACAGCGTTAATTCAGACAGAATTGAAAATTAATGGACAGGTCTCTTTTGACGTTAAGGTAGTTGATAATAAAGTTATTTTGGTGAAAGATGAAAAATATATACTGGAAGTATTCGATGATTGGATTCAGATTAATGAATATAATTTACTGAAATCCAGCAGTATTAAATTTGAAATACTGGTTGATATAGCTAAAACTAAGAAAAGTTTAAAATTAACAGCAACAGAAATAATTATTTAGTGGGCAAGCTTACACTAAGGCTCACTACGCACTGAAGTGCTAGTTCACCAAGTGTAAATCTTCCAGACCCACTTTTGTGGAATAGATGGATAATAAAAAATATATCTATTTCACAATTTGTAGGGTATTGGAGGAAATGTTATGAATAATGAAACAATAGTAATTACTCAATCAAGAATGTGTGGGTGGCTCATGTTTAATGGATTTGGGAAAATAACTGAAAAGCCAGATTTAAAAGACCCAAACAGGAAAATTTATATTTTTAATGAGTCACCTAAATTAAGAGAAACTATGGGGAACTATTCTATTTTCAAAGAACTTTTAGACAAGTAAATAAAGTAGGTGAGCAAACGTATGATGTGCGAAGTGGATAAAGACTTAGAAAAGTTAAAATGTGAAGTAATAAACGGTAAAAATCAGGTTTTTTTAGTAAATTCTATTGAGACAAGCAGAGGGAAAACCACTGGAACAGCATCAGCAATTGCAGATTATTTTGAAAATGATAAAGGTAAACTCTTTATTGCTGATACGAGGTTTGTCTTTGTTAGTAAATTCGCAGAAGAATGTGCTAAAATAGCAAAATCTATAAATGAAAAAGTTAATGCAAATGTAGCGTTGGCTTATACAAGAAAGGCGGAGGTTCTTGAGGCACAACAATATAAGGAACATTGCACTAATAATTACGAAAAATGTATTGAAAAGTCAGTAATTGTAATAACTCATGCGATGTATATTAAATTATGTGGTTCTGAAAATGTTATTCATGTAAAATTTAAAGAAGCAATTAAACAAAATTTTACAACACTTATTATTGATGAACAAATTGATAATGTTGATGATTCATTTGTTGAGTTTAATAATTATAAATTTGAATTAATCAAAACACTTTTTATAGAAACTCAGAATAAACAATTAAATATGAAATGGAGTGCTATAGCAAAACCATTATTAAAGCTTATACAAAACAGAATAAATTGGATTAATGCATCTAAAAACAATGCTAAGTACAAGAATCAAATGCATAAGATAGATGTTATTGAAGATAATTTTATAAGCCTAGCAGAAGAGGAATTGAGTGCTGCAGTTAATTATTTAAGAGAAAAGTTAGAGTCAATTGATAATCAATTATTAAAAGACTTGAATCGTGAGAAAATAGTAAAAATAGATAAAGACACTGCATTAGAAATTATAAACACAGTTGAATTAATGCATAGAGAAGCACTCAATGGTAACTTAATTTTGTCACTTTCAAATAATGGAAATAGAAATTTATATACTTATGATAGTAGTTTTGAGTTTTTGAAACTAAAAAATAACATATGGTTAGATGCTTCGTCAAAGTTTCACTCACTATATTTATTAAATAAAGAATTCTTTAATGTGGTTGATACAGAAAGAATAATTGACCATTCAGAGTGTAATTTAAATATTGATTATAATAATACATCAACTAGTAGTAAAAAAAAGGATTTAACGAAATTTAGAACTGATATATACGAATATATAAAGGAGAAAGCGCCTATCGACCAGGAGCATAATAAAGTACTTGTTTTAACAAATGATAAGGAATGTAAAGCGTTAAAGGAAGATTTCTTTACTGCTGAAGAAATAGAAGAATATAATATAGAATTCACTAATTTTAAAAATATGAAAGGTAAAAATGATTGGGAAGATTATAATTACTGCTTTATAATTCAGACACCACGCATGAGTTTTGCCTATTATGTGTTTTTATATGAATATTGGACAAATAAGCATCTAACTGATGATGAGATGTTTATTTCAACTGGAAAAAGGTATCAATGTCAGTTTAAACATGGAGAGCTTACAAAATTAATGGAAGATGAAATTACCTCATATTTTTATCAAGCAATGAAACGTATAGCAAGAAATAAGAAGCCTAAAGGAAATTTCTTTATTATGAGTAATGTCTATAATTCGATTGATATTGTTAAATTACAGCTAAACAATATTATTCCTATAGAATCGGGAAAAAAGAAATTTAAAATAGATTGTGTAGCTGATTTAATAAAAGATTTAAAAGCAGGTATTTATGATAATGAAAAATGGGAATATAAAAATAAAAACGTAAAAATTGTTCAAAAGTATAAATCAAATTTAAAAATAAAACTTAGATGGATATGCAATGTGTTATCTATTAGAGATGTAAGTGAATTAAATACAAGGTTATTAGGAAAAATGGATTTAAAAGAACTGAGATGTTATATAAAAGATAAGGAATTAATAATTAAAATTTAAAAGTAAGAAAATTAAAAAGGCTAAAACAGTTGATATATAAAGGTTTATAGCCTATTTTAATTAAAATAATTACAAATTCCCTATATATACTATATATAGGGAACTTGGACAAAAAAACACAAATAATACTCTCAAACGTAACAAACAAGCCATCCAAGAGACATTTTAAATATTACCGTTTACACATAAATTAATTATAACATAACATTAATATTATTGTCAATGGAAAAGAATCAAAAAATAAAAATAATAATAAATAACCGCTTTCTTTTGCTTCTTTTCTTTGGCGGTAACGTTGTGCTTACTTCGCTCTTACGGAAACTTGGATTATTGGAGGGACATGGTCACGACAAATAATCCATAGTTGTAGTTAGAAGAATGAGTACAATGCTGGGTCAAAGAATAAGAAGAATATTTACAGGGGAGTAATGAGGGTAATAAAAATCATTATAGGTATTATACATTAATATAATAAGTGGGCAAGTTATTTCTAAGCGTCTAACTGCGGCTTAAGCCTTGTTATCCACTAAGAAATAATGTTCCACACCCACTATGGTGGAAGTTACTGTAAAATAAAACATCAATGGTAAAATTATTATAACTGTCTATTCATATAAGAGTAGGCAGTTTTTTTATTACTCAAATATTAAAATCGCAGGAGGAATTATTATTATGGAAACAAATAGAAAGATTGCAGAAATGGTAAGAAAATATTTTATTGAAGAAATCGGATTTAAAAACAAAATAGAAACAGCATGGTCTACAAATAGCTTTTTCTTAAATATCTATGTGAATGACTATGATTATAATATTATGACCGTAAAGGTTGAAGATAATATACCTGAGTTTGAATACTTAGGTCGTGCAATTTATCTTAACAGTAATCACAATAAATTAGATTTCCATAAAGCTAGTCCAGAAGAAATTTATATTATAAACCTATTAAAAAGACATAAAAATAATGACTTATACATAATGGATAATGAAGTATATAGTGAAAAATCTGAGGATACTTTGTGCTTTGTAGATATCGTAGACCTATGCTATAACAAGAAGTTAAATTTGCTTGAATGCATTGAAGCAAGTAATGAGAAAGTGGTTATAAATTTAAATGAAGGAACTATTAATTGTATAAATGAAATTTGAACTAGGGGCATCCATTAAGGGTGTCTCTTTTATTTAGTTGAGAGGAGAGATTAATATGGAATTTAAAAAAATAAAGATAACAGACCTTAAACATGCTGATTATAATCCTAGAAAAGACTTGAAAGCTGGGGATGCAGAATTTGATAAAATAAAAAACAGTATTACTGAATTTGGGTATGTTGAACCTATTATTGTAAACAGTGATTATACTATTGTAGGCGGGCATCAAAGAGCAAAGGTATTAAAAGAGCTAGGTTACGATGAAGTTGATTGTGTTGTTATTGAAATTGATAAAACTAAAGAAAAGGCATTGAATGTAGCTTTAAATAAAATATCTGGTGAATGGGATTTTGAAGCATTGGCAAAATTACTAGATGATTTAAAAGAGGAAGATTACAATGTGGAGCTTACAGGTTTTGATATGAAGGAAGCCGAAAAGCTATGGGATGAATATATGCCAAAAGATGAACAGGAAGAAGAAATTCCAGAGCCACCAGAAAATCCTGTAATTAAAACAGGAGATATTATTCTCCTTAACAAGCATAGAGTTATTTGCGGTGATGCCACAAAGTTAGAAGATATAGAAAAGTTGATGGATGGAAAAAAATCAAAGCTAATCGTTATTGATGCTCCCTATGGAGTAAGCTATGTTGGGAAAACTGAAGATGCTTTAACAATTCAAAATGATAGCATGGATGATGAGGAGTTTTATGATTTTTTACTTAAAGCACATAAGACTCTTTATGATATAGCCGATGATGGATGTTCATTGTATTCATTTCATGCGGACAGTAAAGGTCATATATTTAGAAAGGCATTTATAGATTCAGGATTTAAGTTAGCACAATGTTGCATATGGGTTAAGAACACTTTTGTAATGGGAAGGCAGGATTATCATTGGCAACATGAACCTTGTTTAGTTGGGTGGAAACCTACAGGAACTCATTACTGGAATAGTGATAGAAAACAAAGCACAGTCTGGAATTTTGATAAGCCTCAAAGAAATGGTGAACATCCAACAATGAAACCACTACCACTTATTGAGTACATTATTAAAAATGCAAGTAAATATGGAGATGTTGTTGTGGATACTTTTCTTGGCAGTGGAACTACTCTGCTTGCTTCTGATAAATCAGATAGAATTTGTTATGGCTCAGAGCTTGATCCGAAATACTGCCAAGTTATAATTGAACGATGGATTAATTATAAAGATGGAATCAATGGTGATAATGTTGTTATTGAAAGAGATGGTAAACAATATAAATATTCGGAATTAAAGAATGAGCAATCAGTGGAGAGATAAATTCCTTTGATTGTTTTTTATTATCCCTTCATTAATATTGACTTAATGTGTTAGTAGAGTGATTAATGGACTCAACAAACACAATTTGGAGGGGTTTTTATATGGATAGAAAAGAAATTGTAAAAGTATTAGGTGAGCATTTTGAAGTGAAGCCACAGTATATGGGAGCACCAAGTTTTGCATACCAAATAGAAACAGCAGAAGGAATTATAAATATTGATAGAGAAGGTAAGATTATAAATTCAAAAGGTGAGGAATTAAAACTTGAAGTATTATTAAATGGAACTGTTGAAGAAGAAATAATTAAATCTAATGAGCAGGGACAGAAAAAAGAAACTGTTACAGAGCTTAAAAACACAGATACTAAAATAGTAATTCCAATGGAAGGTCATACAGGAGTTTCACTGAGAAACCTTGTGCATATGATTTACAGCAAACAAGTACTCATAAAAAAAGCATTAGGGCTTACAGAAGTTATTATTAATGAGGATTTTATAACTGGTATTAATGAATCAAGTATTGAAACTTTAGAGGATTTTAAAACAACCATTGCTAATATGAAAAACGAAAACTGTAAAGGGATTGAGTTTGATTTTAATAATATGAGCATTGGCTTTAAATTCTTACATGAAAAAGCTGATGCTGAAAAAATAATGGTATATACTCAATTTGCAGAATTATTAAGCAAAACCGCAAAAAGCTTAAAGTATGCTTCAGCAAAAGTGAGTCTTACTGATAATGATAAATTCAGCATGAGGACTTGGTTAATAAGACTTGGAATGATTGGTGATGAATATAAGATGGCTAGGAAGATATTGCTTGAAAGGTTAGTAGGCAATGGAGCTTTTCGAAGTGGAAGTAAACCTATAGAGAAAGCTGAAGTTGTAACTGAAGAATGAACTGGGGAGCAAATAAGCTTCCCTTTTTCTTGCGTTGTGAGGGCTTGTGTTGCAATATACATTGGAAGGTAGTGCTAATACTCGACCTTCTTATTTAGTCGCAATGTGGGCGAAGGTATATAATCGTTTAGTCGGTATAAATATAAACTTTACTTTTAGATTGGTTCAGAGCTAATGTGTTAGCTAGCACAATTATGAAAGGTGGAGTATATATGAAAACTGAATATTTGATTAAGGAAACCTTGAAAGGCTTACTTGCTACAGGTAAGGAAAAAATATGTGTGGCTGGAGAAGATGATGCCAAGGAGGATTTGAAAAGGCTGAGGGAAGTATATGAAGACTTGGTTATGTTTTGGGGATTAGATGAGAACTTGGTTGATGAGTTTGATGAAAAGATTGGAATAGTGAAGTAGTAAGATGGGGCTGATGAAGCTCCTTTTTAAGCTTGTATATATCTTTTTTTTGATATAAAATCATCAGTAAAGGGGTGGTAAAATGAGCATAGATTTAACAGCTACTAAATTTAAGAATCAGTATGAAAAAATGTCTCTTAATTCTCAGGTGATTTTAAGTAAGCTAATAGTTGAATGTGACCAAAAATTATTAAATCATAATTCAACTGATACTCCAGATTATAGGTTTTTTATAGAGCATACAGGAAAAAACAGTAAACTTAATTATTGCTTAATAAAGCTAAAAACAAGAGAAGATTTAATAAAAATCCATTTGAGAACAGATGGATATAACATTCTACAAAATGATAAAGTAAAAGTTTATAGGTTAGACAAACATACTTATAATGGAAAAGAGTGGTATGAAGTAATACTAAAAAGTGAAGAAGAAATAGAGATAGTTGTAGATTATATAATGCAGGTTTATAGAAATATATAGAAATTTAAATTAGTATTGAGCCAGTAATATGGCTCTTTTTTACGTTGAAAGTTGGAGGTGCGGTGATGACTAGGAAAGGTATTCCTAATAAAACAAATAAATATGCAACAGTAATACAGCCACGACTTTTGGAGATTCAGAAATGGTGTGAAGAAGGTCTTACAAATGATATTATATGCCAAAGGTTAGGCATACCCGAAAGTACATGGTATGATTGTCAAAAAAATAATGCAGTATTATTAGAGTTAGTCCATGCATCGAAGTCTGTTATCGATACAAAAGTTGAAAACGCACTTTTAAAAACTGCTCTTGGATATGAATATGAGGAAATAAAAACAGTAATTGAAGAGGATAAAAATGGAAAGAAAAGGACAAGAATTGAGAAAACAAAGAAGTATATGCCTCCTAACCCCACTGCACAAGCATTTTGGTTGAAGAACCGTAAACGTGATGAGTGGAGCGAAAGGAAAGAAATTATATTTGATACAAAGGCTCAAGAGGAAGAAAGAAAAAGGTTGTTCCTTAATATGATAAATGATGAAGTAGTAGATGCAGATTATAATGTTGCTGATGAAACTGTAATAGAAGGGATAGAACCTACCGTTAATATTATGGAAGAAACAGAGGAAGGATTTGTTGATGAATTGGTGAATACCGTTTATAATGAAGGTAAAGATGGATTTGTAAAAACTGGAGCATAACTAATAAAGATTATGTATCCAGTTTTTTTATAGATAAACGCCTTTTTACCCTTCAAGAATGGCTTAAAACCGTTGGTTAATATCACAAACAGATAGCATAATCGCAGTTATGTCTTGAGTTTAATCACCTTCAGAGGTATCATGTTACCAATGAAAGAAGGTGTTCTATATGAGTTATATCAACGGTTTTAAGGAATATTTACAGGCAAAGGATAAAAGTATAAATACTGTTTCCTGCTATGTTAGGGATACGAAGGTATTTATTAATTGGTACGAAGGAAGAACGGATGCAGGCATTGAAAAGGTTATTGAGTTGGACTTGGTAGAATATAAAAAGCATTTGCAAGGTTCAGGTGAAGCAGTTATTACAATCAACCGTAAGCTTGCAAGTATCAATGCATTTTTAAAGTATTTGAAGCAAAAGGATATTATAAAGGAAGTAATGGCAGTCGGAGTTATAAAGGATAAGGATAAAAAGCAATATAAAGGGCTTGAAGATAAGGAACTTTGGAAACTAAGGAATGAAATACACCGCTCAGTCAATAAAATGCATATATGTATTATAGAAGTATTGCTTCAAACAGGCATAAGGGTTTCAGAATTGGTGGGTATAAAGCTGAATGATATAAAGATATCTGATAGAAAGGGAAGTTTGCAGGTTATTGGTAAAGGTAATGCCAAGAGAACTGTACCCTTAAATAAGGATGCAAGAAAAGCCATTGAGAAATACCTTGAAGTAAGGCAAGCTGATGGATCAGATTACTTATTTATAGGACAACGAGGAGCAATTAAAAGGAATGCAGTCAACCTTATACTTGAAAGTTATGGAGATAGGCTTCAAATCAAGGTTACACCGCATATGATTCGCCATACACTTGGATATAACCTTGTAAGAAACAACACTCCTATAACAACTATTCAACAGATTTTTGGTCATGAGAGTATAATTACTACAAATTTATATACAGCAACACCTGAAGACGATAAAATAAAGGCACTTGAAGGCTTGGAGTGGTAGAAACCATTCCTTTTTTTACTGACTTGAATGGAGGGGCACTTCTATGTGGAGAAAATGACCCATCAGTAAAGGTTGCAGGAATTTTTGCAATAAATTTTATAGATTTACAGAACTAGTTGCAGGGTATATTATTATATTGAATAATAATATTGGGGGGTATACTGTAATGAATGAGAATAAAATTTTGAGCGAACTAATACCTAAATTTGATAATAAAATAAATCCATTTATTTTGATTTTTGATAAAAGTGAAAGAAAAGATAAATATAAAACACATCAAGTTAATTTTGAGGAAGAAGTTTCTAAAGACATTGCAAAAATATATTTACAAACAATGCTTAAAATATTAAAAACAACAGAGATTGAGAAATATGATTTTGAGTTAAATAAAAAAGATACAATACAAAAATTAGAAATGAAATTAGTAATAGAGTCAGATAATATTAAATTTAAAATTAAAAAAGAAGAAAGTACTCCTTTCATAAATAGAAGCACTAATTTTAAAATATTTGATTTTGTTGTTATACAATTTTACTTAAAAGAAAAGGATGAAATAAAGATTTTAACAATATATTCTAAATATAAACAACCTGCAAATAAATTCAAGAAATCATTTAAATATTGTTTTTTAGATGATGAGATAAAAAAATTGGACTCTGATATTTTGTATTTTGATGGTCTAGTTGATGCTTTTGAAATTGATAACAATTATTATATTATAAATGAAAATGCATTTAGTAGTATATTTGATTTCAAAGAAGGCTTTAACAAAATCATTGAAAACAAGCGTTCAGATATAGTGAGTAGAGGATTTGTTGATAATCCAAATGAATTTATAAACGATTGCAAAAGTGATGGAAGATACAATAAGAGATTGTGTAATGTTGTTGAAAGTGATGCTTTTGAATATATAGATAAGGGAAAACATAAACTTCCAGAGTTTTTCAAGAAATTTAAAATATCATTAAAATTAGATAAAAACAATATAATTAAGTATAGAGGTAAAGAGGATATTGGAGAAATATTAAACATTCTTATGAAACGTTATGCACAAGATGGGTTATTAGAGAATAGAATGATAATTAAGGGAGTTGAAGAATATATTAGTTAAACCTAAAGGAGATGATTAAAATTTTAAAGAAAATATTTTTATTGCTTTCTTCATATATACCATTATATATTTTGTTAGTAGGAAAGGAAATTGTACATAGAATTGAATTATATATTAGTTCAGGAACTGATTTTAATATTAACAAAATAGTATGGTTAAATAGTTTTGCAGATTGGATGGTTACAATTTTAGTCGCGATTAGCTTTGTATTGTCAGTGGCATTAGTTATACTCATAAAGAGGTCAAAAAAATCAGGGAAAGATAGTTATTTTATAGTTGAGATCGAAAATGAAACTGACAAACATTTTTATAACTATTTAATGTTATATTTTTTACCATGTATAGGATTATCTATAAGTAGCATTACGGATATGTTTATTCTAGTAGCTATAATGTTTATAGTAGGAATAATCTATGTAACTAATGATTTAATTTATATTAATCCAATGCTAGTATTTGGAGGATATAAAGTGTTCACTGCAAAAGTAAGGTACATTGGTAATAGTGAGAATGACACTATAAAAAAAGTAATAATAAGTAACTATTCTGATATTGAAAAATTAAAAGGGAAACTGGTCAAATTAGTAAAAAGTAGCACAAAATATACTTTCTGTTATTATAGTTCTCAGCAGGATGAGTTGATTGATGAATAATCAAAATAAACTTTTACACCATTATATGCAGAAATATTTCTCACCACAAAAAATAAAAGAACTTGCAGAAACATTCACGTTTTCAGAACTTCGTAAGTTGCTTGGTGAGATGGATATAGAATACTTTGCTCTCTGTTATTTCCCTAAATACTTTGACCGTAAGTTTGGGAAATTCCACAGGGAGCTTTTTACTGAATTAAAATATATGTTAAACAATAAAGGGTTGATTGAAGCTTTTGGACTCCCAAGGGAGCATGGTAAAAGTACAATTAACTCTTTTTTATTTCCGCTATACTCTACGCTGTACAATAAATCTCAATTCACATTAATAATATCAGCTACTGAGCAGATTGCAGTTCCGTTCCTAGACATGATTAAATCTGAACTTGAGGAAAATGAAATGCTAATTGAGGACTTTGGTATTCAAAAAGGTGCAAGATGGAATAATAATGAAATTTGGGTAAAGACAAAAGGTGGAATTGATTCATGCATAATGATTAGGGGAATTGATGGTTCTTTGAGAGGAATCCACTATAAACAGTATAGACCAACACTGGTTCTGTTAGATGACCTATTAAAAGATGATACCGCAAAATCAGAATCCAAAAGGGAACAGGTTAAAAATGCTTTCACTGATGTTATTATTCCGATAGGAACAAGGGATACCAATATTCTAATTGTTGGCACTATTTTAAATGAAGAAGATTTGATGGCAGATTTATTAAAAGGTAAAATCTCTGGGGTTAGAAGTATTAAAAAAGCTTCAATAATATCCTTTTCTGAAAGAGATGACCTTTGGGCAGAGTGGCAAATAAAATATAATGATTTACTAGATGAGGACAGGATTAAAACTGCCTTGTCTTTTTTTTATGCCCATAAAGAGGAAATGCTGAAAGGTACAGAAATTTTATGGAATGAATATTTGGATTATTATTATTTGATGTGCAAGAAACAGAGCATGGGGGAAAAGAGCTTTTTTAAGGAAATGCAGAATGACCCAAGGAGCACTGATGATTATATTTTTCAGAATATTAAATATTGGGACAGGCTTCCTGAATTTGATGAAATGGAATTGGTAATGTACATAGATCCTGCAATTAAAGCTGGAAAAAGGAATGATTATTCTGCCATAACTATCTTAGGAAGGCATAGGAAAACAAAGCAAATGTATATTGTTGATGGTACATTACATAAAGTGCTTCCAGATGATTTATTTCATGTGGTAGTAGAAAAATTAAGGAATTATCCTGTTGAAAAGATAGGCTTTGAAACAATACAGGCACAAAGTTATATGAAACAGAAACTTGAGGAGGAACTGTGGAAGAATAAAATTTATACTCAAGTAGAAGGTATTAATTCTAAAGGGCAGAAACATGAGAGAATAATTAGTCTTGAGCCTGACGTTAAGAATGGACATATTTTATTCTGTGCTGCAAATATCCAATATAACAATCAAGTTAAGGATTATAACAAGAATTGCAAACATGATGATGCTCCAGATTCACTTTATGGAGCAGTGCAGCTTATTCAAGGGGTTAAGAGTTTAAGGCTTTATGATAGGAGTCTGTTGTTTTAAATGTTATAAAAAATAAATAACCAAAACCCTTTTATATACAATGTTTTGGTTATTCACTAATTAAAGTATATTTTTAAGCTTTTGTAAACTCTACACCATTACATTTACTACAAGGTGGTAAAGTATCAGTAGTATCATCTAAGACAACAGGATGTCCACATTTAGTACATTTATAAGTACCTTTGCCAGGTTTTTCACCAGTTTTATAAACCATTTATACACACCTCCCTTTTAAGAATATTCTAACAATTTAATTTTACCACTTTGGCTATAATATTACAATTAATTCTATAATATAAAATAAAAAAAAGGAGATGTTAATTTGCAAATAAATGAAAATCTAATACTACAATGCTTAAGTGAACTAAACAATAATGCATTACATAAGAAAATCTACAAAGGCTACTATGAAGGAAATCACAGTATTTTAACAAATTACACCATGCAGGATAGTAGGAGCAATATGAAACTGGTGTTTAACTATCCAAGAAAGTTTGTAGATAATGAAGTGGGTTATCTTTTAGGGAAACCTGTAAATTATATTTCAAAATCTGATAATGGAAATATTATAAATGCTATAGATTTAAATACAAGCCATTGGGATAAAGAACATAATATAAATCTAAGAAAGCAATCTGAAATTTATGGCGAGAGCTATGAACTCAATTACATTAATGAAGATGGAGAATTTTCAGCCACAATACTGAATCCATTGAACTGTTATGTACTTGAGGATGGAACTTCTGAAAGAAATGCACTCCTGGCAATACATAAATTTACAAAGCAATTTGATACCAAAGAATATATGGATGTTTATACGGATACTCAAATATTGCATTATCAAATTGGAGAAGTAAGCACATCAGGATATATTTATTTAGAAAGCGGTCTTGTTTTCTTAGGGAGTCACAATCATATTTTTGGGAGAGTACCTGTACTTGTATGCCCTGCTAATTCCGAAAGGAAAAGTGGATTTCAAGATATTATTTCTTTATTTGATGCTTACAATGCGTTGAACTCTGACCTTGTTAACGAGATATCAGATCATAGAAATGCATACTTGGTTATTGAAAATGCAAAGCTTGAGGAAGAAGACCTTGGTAAAATGAAACAGATGGGTATAATACAAGTTCCTGCAGGAGGTAAAGTTTCATGGCTCACCAAAGATATAAACGATTCCTTTGTAAAAAATGAACTTGATAACATTGAAAGAAAAATCTATGATTTAAGTGACCAAGTTAATTTTAATGAGAATTGGGCTTCAAATACCTCATCATTGGCTCTTAGAAATAAGTTATTAAATCTTGAAAATAGAGTAAGTATGAGGGAAGCAATTATGGAAAAGGTAATTAAGCAAAGACTTAAGAACCTTTTTATTTTTTTGTCTAAAAAAGAAGGCAAGCTATATGATTACAGAGATATATCGGTGAAGTTCACAAG
The DNA here is from genome assembly GCF_016650035.1 of Clostridium sp. Lineage (GTDB taxonomy): Bacteria > Bacillota > Clostridia > Clostridiales > Clostridiaceae > Clostridium_AD. The sequence continues at coordinate 12,710 of NZ_JAENWM010000053.1, read as the reverse complement.
AAATTTACCTACAGATTTAACAGGACTTGCTGATGTTATAGTAAAACTTCAAGGAGTATGTTCACAGGAAACATTGCTTACATTGCTTCCGTTTGTTGAAAATCCTAAACTTGAAATAAAAAAATATAACTCAGAGCAGAAGAAAATAGATTTATGGAATGTAGATGTTAATCACGAAGATATTATAAAAAATCAAAATTAGAAAGGGGATAAATAAAAATGGACAAATTTGTTAGAGATGAGATAGTTAAAATTAAAGAGGAAATGATGGATAAGGCAAATGGTGATGTGGAGGAAATTAAGAAGGAATACAAGAAATATCTTCTCATATTAATTGCATTTGTAAGTGATTATTACAACAGGCATATTTCAAACGGTAAGATTAGCAATTTCAGAAAGAACATCATTTTGAATGATTTAGAGAAGAAGATTAAAGAGTATGCTCAGGAAATATACAATTTTCAATATGAGTTTATTGTAAATGACTTGAAGGATATTTATGAAGAAACCTATTTTAAAAATCTTGAGGTACTAAATGAAGTTAAAGGAATGGAGGTAAAAGGTGAACTAATCCCTGATGAAATAGAAGAAATAATTAATGCGAATTATCAAGGAAGTAATATTAAAGAAAGACTTCAAAACAACATTACTGAATTTGCAGAAGATCTTTATAAGAAGATTGATAGGGATATAGTAAATAGAAAAACATTAGATGAGATGATTACTGGTATATCAAAGACTTTTGAAATTAGTACATATGATGCTAAAGTGCTTTTAAATACAGAGCAGACTAGGATTTTTACATCAGCACAGGAAAAAGTATTTATAAATTTTGAAGTGGAAGAAATCATGTGGTGTGCGGATGTTTGTAGGAATACATGTATGTATTGTGAAGCTATGGACGGTAGAATATTCAAATTAAATGATGAAAATAGACCTACAATTCCTGCACATCCTAACTGCAATTGTTGCTGGATACCTATTTAATAAAATAGGGGTATTTTGTACGTATAACTTTCAAAGAGTGCTAATATACCAATTGAAAATTATAAGGGCTATAAAGTGAAATAGTGTAATTTCTAAAAAATATAATAATGCCATTAAACCTATATGAAACAGGGGGTTGGGGCGTTTTTTTATTTGAATTAATTTGCCCATTTTAGGGGTGTAGGAGGTGCAATTGTAGTGGCGAGATTGAGCAGTTCAGAGAAGGAAGATATGAGTTTCTGGATATATGATGATGGAAAGATATGTTATTGTAAAAAATGTGCAAGATGCTCTCATAAATGTAAACAAAGCTTTAGATGCATAGAAGTAATATGTCCTAAGTATTTAAGAAGATAATTTATTGTCCTGAGTAAGACATTAAACTGCTCTAAAATTATATAAAAAATTATGTGTGTTTGGGTACAAGGTCAGATGTGCAAATCGAAAGGGGAAAGATTATGACAATAGAAGAAGTAAAAAAATTTATTAATGAAAATAAGGAAAGTGGGGAGGTTAAGGCATATCTTCAGGGGTTAGTATCCGTTGAAGGTGTAAAAAAATATCTCTCCGAAAATGAGGATGGAAGGAAGTGGCTGGATTCTGAAAGAGATAAACATTTGAGTAAAGGGCTTGATACATGGAAAACTAACAATTTTCAAAAAGAAATTGACAGAAGGATAACCGAACTTTACCCAGCTGAAACTGATGAAAAGAAACAACTTCGGGAACTAAATTTAAAAATTGAAAAAATGGAATCTGAAAAGCAAAGGGAAGTATTGAAAAATAAAGCCCTTACAATTGCTTCTGAAAAGAAACTTCCTATTAATCAAATTATTGATTTAGTTATAGCAGGAGATGAAGAAACAACTGTTTCCAACATAAATAAATTTGAGGAGATATTTGGTTCTTCGGTGCAATTGGCAGTTGAAGAAAGACTCAAAACTAGTGGGTACACTCCTCCGATTAATGCTTCGGGGAATACTCAGCCTAAAGACCTAAATGAAGCATTGAAAAATTATTATACAGAAAAAAATAAAGGTTAAGTTGAAAGGAGATAAAATATTATGGCAATAACATTAGCACAAGCAAAATTAAACACTCAGGATGCAATACAAGCGGGGGTGATTGATGAATTTAGAAAGAGTTCTTTTATATTGGACAACATTGCATTTGATAATGCGGTAAGTCCAGGAACTAACGGAGCAACACTTACTTATGGTTATACAAGACTTATTACACAACCAACAGCGGCATTCAGAGCAATTAATTCTGAATATTCTCCACAGGAAGTAACGAAGCAAAGATATACTACTGAACTAAAGCCTTTTGGAGGTTCATTTCAGATTGATAGAATCATTGCAAACACAGGTGGTCTAGTAGATGAGGTTAATCTTCAAGTTGAACAAAAAGTGAAAGGAGCAAGAGCATTATTTCATGACACAATTATTAATGGTGATTCTGCTGTAGATGCTAATTCCTTTGATGGTTTGAACAAGGCAATTACAGGTTCTAGTACCGAGTATAATGCAGGTTCTTCAATAGATCTTTCCACATCAGTAGCATTGGATACTAATTACAAGCAGTTCTTAGATTTGATTGATGAATTTCTATCCAACCTTGACGGGAAACCTTCTTTCCTTGGTGGAAACTCAAAGTTAATTACTAAAATAAAGGCTGTTGCAAGAAGGGCAGGATATCTTACTCAGAGTGAGGATGCTTTCGGAAGAAAAGTGGATGCTTATGATGGTATTGTACTTATTGACCTTGGAGCAAAAGTTGGAAGTAATAACCCTGTTGTTTCTGTTGTGGATACCAGAAAGCCGAATGGTACAGATATAGTGACTGGACTTACAGACCTTTATGCAGCAAGACTTTCATTGGACGGTTTCCATGCTGTATCTCTTGCGAATCAAGACTTAGTAAAAATATGGCTTCCAGATTTTTTAACAAGTGGTGCAGTTAAAACAGGTGAAGTTGAGATGGTAGCAGCTGTGGCACTAAAGGCTACAAATAGTGCAGGAGTATTCAGAAATATAAAAATAGTGTAGGAGGTAAAAATATGGCGAAGATATACTCAAAGAATAAAAAATATAATGGTATATCCGCTGGAGTAAACTTTGTTAATGGGGTGGGGGAAACAGATGTACCTCACCTTATTTCTTGGTTTCATGAGAATGGATATACAATAGTTAAGGATAAAAACGAACCTATTAATTATGAGAATATGAATTATAAGGAGCTTGTTGAAATAGCCAAAGAGAAAGGTTTAAAAGGGACAGGGATGAAGAAAGTGGAAATTATTAATAAAATTAATGGAATGGAGGAATAACTTATGTTGGAGATTATAAAAATGTTACTTGGTATTGATATTTCATACACATTAAAAGATAATATCTTGAATCATTATTTGAATAAGGCAGTTAGTATTGTTTTAGGCTATTGTAATGTGGTTTCAATAGATACTAAATACAATGATATAGTAGCAGATTTTGCAGTTTATTTATATAAAAATAAAGATAGCGTTGGATATAAACAGAATACCGAAGGAGAAAGAAGCATTCAGTATGAAATAGGAATTCCAGCTAATATTAAACAAGCACTTCCACTTCCTAAAATCAAAGTTGGTGGTTGTGATGTTTAATGATACAGAAATTAAAATACTTACAAATTCAAATGCTGAATCATATATAAAAACTGAATATGGAGATATCCAGCCATTTTCAAAGAGCATATCATTTGAGGATGGCTTTGAAATTAATATAACTAAAAGAGGGTTTCTTGATATTGAAAGCAGTATTAATTTTAACAGTTATTTAATTATTGATGATAATAAATATAAGGTCATAGATATGAAAAAATGGGACAGTTACATTGAATTTTTTCTATACAGATGTAAAAGGTAGGTGTAAATATTATGCAGGATATTGATGGAATGATAGATTTTTTTATTTATGAAAAAGGTGAGAATATAAAAATAAATGGTGTTATGGAGACTGCATTAATTATAGATGTTACCGAGAAACTGAACTACTATGATGATAAAATAATTCGCGGTATAAGTGAGATTAAAACAGGAGATATAGTAGAATATAATGGTTTTAATTATTTAATTATCAGTCAGATTGATAAAGAAGAAAGTTCTTACAGGGCAAGAATAAGAAAATGTAGTTATAAAATATCATTTAACTGGAATGGCAATGTTAAGTGGTTTGATGCAATTGAGGAAAGTAAAGTTTTCGATATATCTTCAGGCACTTATCTTACCATATCAACAGGTACAATTAATATATTTTTTCAGAACAACGCCGATACGAGAGGAATAACTTTAGGTCAGAGATTTTATGTAACTAATCAGCCTTTTAAAGTTAGTGGGATTGATAAATCTCAAGATGGGATTATAAAATTATATTGTGATTTGGATTTAATAAGTACAACTTATGATGATGTTGAAAACAATATTGTAGATAGATGGAAATATGAAATTGGACATACATATATATTAATGATTAATAACGGAGACACAGCTAATGTGCTTCTTAATGATATATGCCTACTGAATATTACGGCTACAGATAATGGAACGGCTATAGTAAACCCTGCAATTACATTTACTTCAAGTGACACTAATTATGTTAGTGTAGATAATAATGGAAAAATAATGGGGATATCATTAGGACAATCATTAATAACTGCAAAATTCACTTATCATAATACAATTTATGATTCAATCACAATAAGCACTGTGGAAACTATTACACATAGTTATTTTATTGATATTACTGGAAGTACGATTTTAAAGATTGGTCAGAGTAGATCCTATGTTGACCATATATATGATAATGGTTCTGAGGTATTTGATAAATCAGTAGTGTGGTCTGTAAGAAATCAAGATGGTACAACTACAACTCCTTATTTAACAATAACTACAAGTACAGGAAATGGAGCTACAGTTAAAGCAACAAGCAACAGTGCATATATAAATAAATATGCTATATTGAAAGCTACTATTTCAGATGATGCAACATTATTTAAAGAATTTATAATACAAATCAAAAGTTTACTTTAACTATTTATATGGTTTGAGCAGGTGAAATATCTTGCTCTTTTTATTTTAAATTTAATTTTACAGAGTGAAAGGAGAAATGCTTATTTATGGGTGAAAATTACATAAATTATTTATTAGGTGTACATATATTAGAGGATTTAAAGGATAAAAAATTAATCTCTGAAAAAGAGTTTATTGCTATAGATAGCTTGAATAAAAAATCCTTCAAAGTGGCTGAGAATCAGTACTTTAACTTGATTAATTCACAAAGCAATTATAACATGAACGTACAATAAGAACATAAAATCAAAGGGGTTTAAGGAGGATTATTTATGGCAGTGCCAGCAAAGAAAAAAGTTGTTGAGGTTATTCCAATAAAGACATTTGAAGTTGTTAATGGCGAAGGTATAAAACAAAGGAAAAGAGTATGTGCCTATTGTAGAGTAAGCACGAATAGTGAAGAACAGCTTGATAGCTATGAAAACCAAGTAAGCCACTATACCCAATATATTCAAAACAAATCAGAGTGGCAATATGTAGATGTGTTTGCAGATGAAGGAATTTCAGGAACAGGTACTAAAAATAGAATTGAATTTTTAAGAATGATTAAAGATGCTAATGAAGGGAAAATTGATTTAATCCTTACAAAGTCAATTTCAAGATTCGCAAGGAATACAATGGATTTACTTAAATATGTTAGAGAACTCAAGGAAAAGGGAATAGCTGTATTGTTTGAAAAAGAGAATATAAATACTTTAGAAAGTAGTGGAGAAGTTTTTTTAACAATATTTAGTTCTATTGCTCAAGATGAAAGCAGGAATATTTCTGAAAACTCAAGATGGGGAATAGTTAAGGGGTTCAAAGACGGTAAAGTATTTTGTAATACCACAAGATTTCTAGGTTACGATAAAGATGAAAATGGTGAGTTAATAATAAATGAAAAGGAAGCTGAGCTAGTAAGGAGAATCTATAACGAATATCTCCAAGGTAAGAGTTATCAAAAAATAGCAGATGGACTTGTAAGAGATGGAATACCTACAATTACAGGAAATAAAAAGTGGTGGGATTCTACGATTACTGGAATGCTTACAAATGAAAAATATTGTGGGACTCTTCTACAGCAAAAAACTGTAACTATAGATTATTTATCACATAAAAGAGTTAAAAATAAAGGGATAGATGCTCAATATAGAATAGAAGATAATCATGAAGCTATAATTTCAAAAGAAGTATTTGAAAGGGTTCAAAATGAAAAGGAACGCAGGGCTTTAATGGTGGGAAATCTTGTAGGGGATAGAAAGAAATACTCTAGTAAATATCCTTTTAGTAGCAAGATAATTTGTGGAGACTGCGGAAGTACATTTAGAAGAAGAACTTGGAATAGTACAAATGCTTCAAAGAAAATAGTATGGCAATGTAAAACTTATATACAGAAAGGTAAGGATGTTTGTACTGCAAAATCTGTTGACGAAAAGGTATTAGAAAAAGCTTTTATAGATGTATTCAATAGACTTAAAGTTGATAATGAAGGATTTATTGGAACGCTAAGTAAAAATATAGAGAAGGTACTATCTCAAAGAGCCGAGAATACTGATTTAATTATAATTGAAAATAAGATTGAAGCTTCTAAAGAAGAATTAAAGGGGCTTATAAAACTTCAAACTAAAGGGCAAATGGATGAAGAAGTTTATAATGAAGAATATGTAAGACTTTCAGGAGAACTTGAAAAGTTAAGGCAGGAGAAGGGTAAGTCCGAAAAAGGTAATTTGAGTATTGAGCAATATAAGGTGAGAGTAGTTGAAATAATAAAGGTTATAAATGAGCAGGAAGGCTTACTCTCAGAATTTGATGAAAATATATTTAATGCGTTGGTAGAGAAGATTGAAATTCTTCAGCCAACGCATTTTGTTTTTGTGTTGAAGAATGGGATGAGAATGGAAGAGAAAATATAAAGTATTTGTAATAGAAATGAACTTGTTACGGAGTTTGAAGAAAGTTTGTTTATAGCCTTTATATATAAGAATACAAAATCAAGTAAACATTTCAACTTTGTGTTTGACCTTACAATTAAAATGGAAGTTGAAGTGTAGAAATATGATAATAAGAATTCTTAATATATTATATTATAATGTGTAAGCTTAGCCTCAAAATTGGTTTTGTTTTTAGCGTAAATTTTTCCGAATGAAGGTTGAAAATATAAGTATTATTTTAAATTTTAAGTTCAAATTAATGTCTTATATCACATATTTGAATAAAAATCAATGGAAATTTCAAATGAAGTATGATAATATTAAGTATATTTAACAAATGATAAAGGGGAGATACAGCATGATGAACAAAGAAATTTATCTTAAAAATGTAGCTGAAAGTCTTGCATTATTAAGTAAGCGAGTCGAACTGCTAAATGCTGTAAATCTTTATGATATAAATATTATTGCTGAGGATTTTTTTGCGGGTTTATTGAATTTAATATTTGATTATAAATTGAAAAATGTGAATGTTATAGAAAAGAATGCACCTGCTATTGATTTAATAGATGAAGAAAATAAAATTTCGATTCAAGTAACCTCAGATAACTCTAGCACTAAAATAAAACATACAATTAGTGAATATATTGATAATAAATCATATGATAAGTATGATAGGTTAATAGTACTAATTTTAACAAGAAAAAAGAAATATTCAGCATTATTCGATACTAATGATAAATTTGTGTTTAATAATGGAAGCGATATTTTGGATATAGAAGATTTGGTGAAATTTACAAGAGGATTGCAGACAGAAAAAATAAGAGAAATTAACGATTTCTTAGAAATGGAATTGTGTGAAAAGGTATATTCAGCGAAAAAGACACAAGCTAATGAGATAGACACAATTATAGATTTAATTGAGTACATATCTAAGCATAAGAAAGTAAAGAAAAAAATAGATGTAGAGGTTGATCCAGAGTATAAAATATTTAAAAGATTTAAGGATTTCGCTGAAAAATTGATATTAGAATATACTACATTGTATATTGTGTATGGTAATGCTATTGAGACAATTAATGAAACTATAGGAATAGATGAAGCACAAGATATCATAATAGTGTTCTATTTACAGGATATCAGTATGCATTTTCTAGATGAAACAAACGATAACCCAATTAAGGCATTAAATAAGTTAGTTGATTATTTTGAAGATAAGCTTAGTGTGAATGGAAAGAAATATGATAGGGCAGCCATTAAGTTCTATCTAATTAATGAAATGATAAAGTGTAGAGTATTTCCAAATGAAAGGGAGGAGTATAATGGTAGCAAATAGTAATAGTGTTAAATCATCAGTAATGTATATTGGTTACCTTATACTTAAGGAAATTAAGGAGAAGAATTCAGAAAAGGTATCCATATATGATATTTCAAGAGTTCTTAAGAAGAAAGGAATAAGCAGTAGTAGACAGCTGGTCTTAGGTCTTTCTTTCCTATATTCTGTTGATATAGTCGAGTTTGAGGAGGCGAATGTATGGATAAAGAAATAAATAGGATTCGCATTAACAGACTTTATTCAGAAAATAATATTTTTGATGAAATAGAATTTCATGATGGCGTAAATATTATTTTGGGTGAAAAATATGATAACTCAACAATAAAAGGAAGAAAAACAAATGGTGTAGGAAAATCTATGAGCATTGAGTTTTTGGATTTTTGCTTCTTGAGTGATTATGTAAGGTCTAGAATATGCAAAATACCTAAAGAAGTAGTACCTTTGGAAGAAGAGATAATGTTAGATTTAGAAATCGGAAAAGAAGAAATTACGATAAAGCGAAGCCGAAAAAACTCTGAACAACCAGTCATCATAAGAAATGGAAAAAAAGTTTCTTTTGAAAGATTAGATGACGCACGTAATTATCTAGCAGAATTAATTTTTGCAAAATTAGATGGAAATAGTGTTCCAAGTTTTAGAAACTTATTTTCAATACTTATGAGGGACGAACGTTCTGAATTTACTGATATATTAAAATGTCATGATTTAACTAAGCGTGTACCAGATGATTTGGCAGCACATTTATTTCTACTTGGAATGTCTATTGAGTCTTATAGAAAAAGTGTTAGGATAATTAAGGAGATTGAAAGTATAACAACTGTTATATCAAAGAATAAGAAAGAGTTAACAAATAACGGACAGAAAAAAATAGCTGATGTAAAGGCAGAATTAAATTCATTAGATGATGAATTAGTCAAAATGGAAGCTGCTATTGAAAGTTTTAAAAGTAATGAAGCATTTTATTCAATGGAATCAGAACTTTTAGAATTAGAAACACTACTAGAACAATTAAGAAAAAGGCAAAAGGCATTAAGGTATGATTATGATAAAATTAAAAGAATGCCAAAGCCAGAAGCAATAGATGATAGTGAGATTGAACTAGTATACAATCAATTTAAGAATGATTTGGGAAGTGCTATTGTTAAGTCTCTTAATGAAGTTGTTGGTTTTAAGAATAAGGTTGAAGAGTTTCAACGTATGCTTGTGAACCAGAAGGCAAAAGAATTAGAAATACAGCTAAATGATATTGCAGAACGAATTCGAATTTTAGATGATGAGTATTCTAGAAAAATGAAAATTATTGATGAAAAGGGTGTACTAAAGAATTTAAAAACTAGTTTAAAGATATATGAAAGTAAAAAGGATTCCTGTGCATATACGAAGTTTCTCTTTGAACAGTATGAAAAAAATGAGAAAACAAAGAAAACACTAAAATTGCATAAAACACAAGAAATACTACAAATAGATTCTAGTCTTGAAGAAAAAGAGGATACCATAAATAAGTTTATTAACACATTACTCGAGATTCATGAAGCTATTATGGGAAATAAGGAATGCTCATTTACAATTGAGACGGTAGATAATGCTAGAAACAAAATACCAGCTGAAATTAGTATGAGAATATATGATGATGGTAGTCGAAGTGTAAATAGAACCAAAGTGTTTATCTATGACATGGCATTGTTGTTTAACGATAATACAAGGGTGAGACATCCGTTATTTCTAGTGCATGATAATATTTTTGATGTTGATCAGGATACATTAGTTCAATGCCTAAATTATTTGAATAAACAGGAAGAAAAGTATCAAGATTTTCAATATATTTTAACTCTAAATAGAGACAAAATAGAAAACGAAGAACATATAAAACTAATAAAGATGGATATTGATAGCCATAGAGTAGCTGTGTATACAAAAGAGAAAAAGTTTTTGAAAAAGAATTATCAGGAAATGTAGTAACTGAGCCATTGGATTTGATGGCTCTGTTGTGTATGAATACTCATAAAGAAGGCGGTTTCGCAATTAATATAGTGAAGTATAGCAGACGGATAGTCCTAAACTACTGAGTGTTTAAAAGGGATATAACTTCATAATAAGGTAAATAATATCCTTTTTAAGCAGTCAAGGCACCTTGTTAGTGGAAACATATCAAAAAATAGAGGATTGTGCACCTTTTAGCGGAAACCCCATACAATTTAGCGATAATAAAATTAATTCCTTCATTAAAATAGTCGCTAAATTGTATCAAAATCATAGTTATTAGACATAAGAAAACAACAAGTTTGATACAATGGAAAACCCTTGAATTCAGGGGTTTTTATTGTTTTTTGGATAAAATACAAGCTGTAATTCGAGACTTAAATCATAAAAACTTGGATTAAATCCAAATAAATGCACACCCCCTATGAAATCTAGTGTAGGGGGTGTGCATTTTTAGTAGGGGGTGTGCACTTTTTAGCACTAATAGAAAGCTAGTGTTTTAGGGGATTTGAGTGTGATTACGAAATAAATGCAGCCTTTCTCTCAGCAACCACTGTCTGATATAAAATTTAGCCTACTTATCATTGGTTTCTGTTATTGTTGATCTTTTCATACTGTAGTGAGTATTCTGCGAGTCACGTTATCTTCAACTACTTGAATATTGCTACGTCTTATTTTTTTCAGCTGAACTTTATCAAATAGCTCCTGTGAAATAATAGGTGGGTGGCAGTCCATTGATAAGTATTTCTGAAATTCGCCTTTGTTGATTTTTCTGTTATTGTTAGGATATTCAAGGCCATAAGTTTTCCCAACCACCACATTGCCCGTGTATTTTTCATTTGAAAGTATTGTATCAACTGTACGCTTGGCCCAATGATCTTTGCCAGTTGGAGAATTTATACATTCTTCTTTAAGGTAACGAATTATTGCTAGAATGCTATATCCACTAAGATATAACTCATAAATTTTTTGTACTACTTTGAATTGATCTTCATCTATAACAATATTTCCATCATAAGCATTAATATACCCATAACACTTGCGATTATAAAATTTTGAGTTTCCAGTCTCAAAGCCACGCTGAATACCCCACCTAATATTTTGACTTCTTGATTCACTATCAGCTTGTGCCACTGCGTTGAGAATAGATAATAGAAAAGTCTTACTTGTCTCTGAAATACTAATGTTTTCAACCTCAAAGTACACATCAACAAGCAGGCTACGCAATTTATTTATCACATCTAGTGTATCCACTGTATTGCGTCCAAAGCGACTTACTGATTTGGTAATTATTAAGTCAATTTTGTGGTCATAGCAATCTGAGAGCATTCTTTGGAATTCTATCCTGTCGGTAGTATTTTTCCCGGATTTAATATCTGCATATACATCAACAAGTTCCCAATCAAGGTGCCGCTTAACCATCTGTTTATATTGATGGATTTGGTTGTTAAGGCTTTCTATTTGGTCAGCATGTGCCGTGCTGACTCTGCAGTATATTGCTACCTTCACTTTTAGCATGAGATGTATTCTCTCAATTTTTGTGACTTTTCTTTCATTACTCATTTTCGCATCATTCCTTTAAAAGTATTGAAAAGATAAAATTTCCCTACTTGTATATTTCTCATATGAAAATTTCATCCAATATAATGATTATTGCCAAAATGTATTAAAATAATTAGCCTAACCATCTCACTTTGGAATTAGATTTATATTTAGGTTATGTTGAAGAGTAGTATTGAAAATCATACACACCAATTATAGCCAATATTATCCTTTTGTTGTATAATGGAGTTAATTCGGACATGTAGTAAAATGCGAAACAAAGGTTATTTATATTTTCTGTAGAAATTAGGGAGGACTTATAATGAGTAAAAAACAAAATTTATTATCTCTTGCTATCAAAGGAGTTTTGTACATTTATCTACCTGTCATCTTGTTACTTTATATTATCTATGAGGTAATTTTCAAAATAGACATGATTTTCTCGTGGAATATAATAATTATCTATGCAGTTATGATAGGTATTTTGACAGCAAGAAAGTATGCTCAAAAAACAATAGAGCAAGATGTTGAGGATTTTAGTAGTATGAAAAGCTCAATAATTAAAGGAAGATGGGAAATTATTGAACAGAATGAAAATAGACTAATTGTAAAACCCACATTTGACTTTCCACTAAGATTATTAATTGATGACAATGTGGAAATTGATTACTCTGAAAAAAAGGCCATTATTAAAGGTCCATGGTATTATGCTAACATTATTGTAAATGGTTATTTCACAATTCAACAGTTGCATTTAAATGTAGCAATTAAGCCATTTTAGCTTAACTCATATAAAAATTATAATGAACTAAAATGAACAGATTGCATTAATTATTTTGACGAATTTTTGACG